>JAILDL010000068.1 GCA_024689465.1 Lachnospiraceae bacterium | reverse complement strand
CTTATGAATTTCCTTTTTGCTTTCCTCATTCTTGTCTCAATCGTACTGCCTTCTGAAAAGCAGGCTTTGATAAATATCTTCATATTTGAAAACCCGCCAAGTGCCTTTTTCTCTGCCATGATCATCTTGATTCCATCAACGAATCTGACAGTTCCCGCTCCCTCCCCGGAGAGCATAAGGTACCCTTCCCTTTTATCCGAAGCGGTAAATAAAAGTCCGCTATTATATGCTGCCTGTGTTATTGCGTTCATATACGTAAACATATCCTCTCTGGACTTTATATACTTCACCAGTCCAAGATCAGCTTCATTGTATTTATAATCATAAAAGGCATCTGCTATCTGTTTTGAAATTGTAACTACCTCTTCTCTATTAAGTCCGGTCAGTTTTATCACTTCATCACCTATCTTACTTTCTGGCAATAACGGTTATCCACGGTTTGCTCTTATGATGATCGGATTTAACCTTACTAAATCCCGCAGTCTTAAGTGCATCCTCTATCTCTTCTATGGTATGACATTTCATTCCTTCAATGATCTTCTCAAATTTTAGGCTGGTCTCATCAGTACCATCGGACTCATTGACTATCATGAAGGTTCCGCCCGGCTTTAAAACCTTTGCAACCTGTGCAAAGCACTCCTTCAATCCGGGCCAGAAATATATCGTTTCAAATGCTGTTGCCAGGTCGTACTCTCCCTCCGGAAGAGTCAGTGCAGAAACATCTCCCTGCCTGACCTCACATCGGCCTTTTTTTATCGCGTCTGCATTGTAAGCAGATGCTTTACTTACAGAAACATCAGAATAATCGATAGCGGTAACATGCGAAGACGGATACTTCTTAAGCAGTTCTCCCGCATTTCTTCCTCCTCCGCATCCAATCTCAACAATCTGCTCCGGTGCAATTGTTTTAAGGTGTGACATACCCCAATCAGCCATCTTGGCATGTCCGCCATTCATACCATTTACCATCATCTTTCCAAGAAAGCCTTCCGGTTTTCTTGTCTGACTCACATAATCCTTAAAAAGTCCCATTTCTTACTTCCTCCGCTTCTATCCATATATATCGACATTATAGCTCTTTTTGTTAGTTATTACTAACTATTATTTCTCTACCCTGCGAAATAATTGACCGTTTTTCCACGAGGCCGCCCGGGTGGGTGGTTTTTGACTTTTTGTATTCTTCCCGGAAGCTCATGCTGGCGGGAAGTGACTAAGCTTGCTTGTTTCCCCTCCACTTAGTCACTCGCCTCTGAGCCCATGCCGGCGGGAAGTGACTAAGCTTGCTTGTTTTCCCTCTACTTAGTCACTCGCCTCTGAGCCCATGCCGGCGGGAAGTGACTAAGCTTGCTTGTTTTCCTCCACTTAGTCACTCGCCTCAGCGCAAACGCCGGCGAAAAGTGACTAAGCAAGCTTGTTTCCCCTCTACTTAGTCACTAGCCCGGGAGCTCATGCCAGCGAAAAGTGACTAAGCTTGCTTGTTTTCCCTCTACTTAGTCACTCGCCTCAGCGCAAACGCCGGCGAAAAGTGACTAAGCAAGCTTGTTTCCCCTCCACTTAGTCACTCGCCTCTGAGCCAACGTAGGTGGAAAGTGGCTAAACTGTCCAGCCATTTTGATATATGCAAAATAAAAAAGAGCAGCTATCTTGCAAAAGCTACTCTTCGTATCGTTCATTATTCAATTAAGAAAGCTAAGCAGGCTTGCATTCGTCTTACAGCACCATCAACAATGTCCCTGCACCGATCAGGATGCATCCGATCACGGACTTTACAGTAAATGCTTCATGCAGGAAAACAAAAGCCAGCACCAGTGTGATAACGACAGACAGCTTATCGATCGGAACTACCTTGGAAGCATCTCCTATCTGTAATGCCTTATAATAGCACAGCCAGGAAGCTCCCGTTGCAAGACCGGACAAGATCAGGAATATCCAGCTCTTCTGGCTGATCGATTTGATACCGCCCTGCTGATTTGTAAGAAACACCATTCCCCATGACATCAAAACAACAACCATTGTACGGATCGCCGTAGCAAGATTGGAGCCGACGCCTTCAATTCCTACTTTTGCCAATATTGATGTCAGTGCAGCAAAAACCGCCGAACCAAGCGCTAACCAAAACCACATTCCTAATACCTCCTGGAAACTTCTTATTGTCGTCCTTATTTTTCTTTCTGAAAATCCATTCTGATAAAGGCCTTTCCATTAGGAAGCTGTGTCCTTGTTTGGAGTATGCCTTTGTATCCTATCTTCTGCATTTTGGTTGCCAGAGATTTCTCGTCCATCTGATGATGTACCTGATCCAGCCTGTCAAAAGCATGCAGATACGGAGAATCAGATACCCATTGGTTATCATCCACGTTGATCTGGATCAAACAGGAAACATATTCAGGCTTCACCTTGCAAACCACTCTCTGAAACACATCATACCCAATATACTCGATCAGAAGGTTTGCTATCAACAGTTGTGCCTCCGGAAGCTGGTCTGCCTCCCGGATCAAATCTATCTTCAAGCACTTCAGTACATTCGACAGATCAGGAAACCGTTTCGAAACTGCCCGCAGGTACTCTCCATTAATATCCACTCCATAAACAGTCCGGTACTTTTCCTGTCGTACATGTTCCAAACCGTTGCCACCAGCAACTCCCAGCACCATAGCCGTCGAAACCAGGTAAGCTTCAAACTGATCCTCCATTATTCGATTCATAGTTTGGAGCTGTTTTACAGAATCAAGGCTCATATGATTCTCATAATCTTCCAAACGAATTTCTTCCCACGGATTACTCATAATTCTTCTTGTTTGGTCAAACTGCAAGCTTCCTTAAAAGCCTCGTGTCCTCTTTCCCTCAAAAATCATACCTCTTGATCTCACAATTCCGGATCCCGCAAGATGAAAACTCTTCGTTATCCATCTCTCGGAAATAGGATTCCACCATCCTCGTAATCCCATTATGCGCCACCAGGATCACTTCCCTTTCTCCAGCCTTTATATCGTCTAAAAGGTTATAGATTCTCTGAGCCAGATGCAGCATCGATTCCCCGGTTCCGAACCTGCTGGCCATATCCTTTTTGGCTTCATGGAATTCAGCCCCATTTCTGGGAGTAGACTCAAACCTTCCAAAATTCTGCTCAATCAGTCTCGGTTCTACTTCCATCGGTATCCCGGTTATCTCCGAGATATGTCTCGCCGTTTCCTTTGCTCTGACAAGAGGCGATGTCAGGATAACATCCGCGCTAATATCCTGTTCCAGTATCTTTTTCCCTGTCTCGATTGCCTGCTCATGCCCTTTTTGCGTAAGCTCAATATCCGTTGCTCCGCAGATCTTATTTTCTACATTCCAAACAGTTTCCCCATGTCTTATAAAATAAAAATGGTCCATATCTTCTATAACCACCATTCCGGAGTCAGCTGGTCCAGCGTCAAGATCTTCTCCTGCTCATAGTCGATCATGATCTCCACCTCATGATATCTGCCCATCATCAGCTGCGTCATGAATTCCCTGCATGCGCCGCAGGGCGCACCGGTTTTTCCATCGGGCATGATCGCCAGTACGCGTCTGATCGCATTTTCCCCATTTGTGATCATATTGAACATCGCATTTCTTTCTGCACATATTCCCAGGGAAGACGATGTATCTACACATACTCCTGTATAAATCTTGCCGCTTTCCGATTCGATCGCAGCTGCCACACCCCCGGCATAGATTCTCTCAGAGATCTCCCTGGGATTTTGCACTGCCTTTGCCGCCTGATATAAATCTTTCCAAATCTGTTCCATGTTCCAGCTCCTCCTCATACCTCAGGATACTCTCAAATAATAAAATCATTGAATTATATCATTGTCCCAAGTCTTAATTCCGCTTCTTCAAATGCCTATCATTTCCTTAAAAACTTCTCATCCGCTGCATATTCGTCGCTGACAAACCGCTCTACTTTCATGTGAAGATCATACTTTTCGCGTAGCTCTGCCAGCTGTTTCATCATGGGAGAAGCGTGGTGTGCATCGATGGCAGCCTGATCCGACCAGGAATCAATGAGTAATACTGTTTCCGGATCCTTCATAGGCTGAAAGTATTCGTATCTGAGATTTCCCTTTTCTGCCCTGATCGCTTCAGCAATACCGGAAGATTCCATCTCTTCTGCGAATGCCCGTGCATTTCCGTTTGTTCCCGTATAGTACAGATTTACAGTTATCATGCTCTCCTCCTTTACCGTTTGGATCACATTCATTCTAGCATATTTTTAACAGTTAAAAGGATCCGACCGGACGCCGGTCGGATCCTTAAACAATTCCTTGTAAAATTTAGCAAAAGATTACATAAACAAGGATGCGATATGGTATACAATGCATGCCAAAAGCAGCGCACTGCCAACATAGAATGCCGCTACCCTTGCCGTCCACTTTAAGGAGTGAGACTCTCTGTAGGTAGTGGAAAGAGCCATTACACAGGGAATATTGAAGGTGCATGCAAAGATCAGTGCCAGGGCTTCTGCAGGTGCGATGGTCTGGCTCATGATCTGTGCAAGGGCCATACCCTCTACGCCGGAAGTCTTCGCATGGAAGGTTGCATCCAGAAGGGAGCTCTGTCCAACGAAGATGGCGTTCAGTACCCCTAAAACAGCCTCTTTTGCAAAAGCGGAACTAAGGAAGGTCATAAAGCTCTGCCAGCCCAATCCAAAGATCTTTGTAACCGGTTCAATAAAGGTTCCGATCTTATAAAGCAGACTGTCCTCCAGGCTTCCGGATGCGCTGTATTGCAGTACCCAGAAGATCACAGAGATCACGATCACCGTACGAAATGCTCTTACGAAAATATCTCCGGCCTTGTAAAAGGCTTCCTTTACGATATGTCCCCAGTGCACCTTGTGATAAGGAGGAAGCTCCATGATCATTCCGGTCCGGGTCTCCACAGGAGAAAGCTTTTTGCCAAACACCAGGGAAACAAACCACATCAGAACAAATACGTAAGCAAGAATGCCTACGCACACCAGTAAGGTTCCCCACCAGGGGAAGAACATACCGGAAATGACCGGCATAACGGCCCAGATGGAACCACAGGGTACTGCCCAGACAATGGCCATAGCCAGCATCTTCTGTCCCCAGTTGTCCATGACTCTCGTACCGCTGGTGCCGCCGATGGTGCATCCAAAGCCCATGAGGATCGGTGCTACCGCTTTGCCCTGCAAGCCAACCTTGGATAATACACCATCAAACTGGTAAGCGGTTCTGGCGATGAAGCCTTTTTCTTCCAGATAGCCGAACACCAGATTTACGCCCAGCACAAAAGCTGCCATTGCCGTAGAAAAATACAGGGTGTTGGGGATCAGCAGACTGAAGATGGAAACCAACCAGGGATGGATGTGAATGGCCGTCAGCGCATTGGCGATCGGCTCGTTCATGAGGACCGGGAACATGGAGCCCAGCATCATAAAGGGCATGCAGATCGCCATCGCTACGATAAATCCCAGTAAAATGACGCCGATGGAAATGAATTTGCCAAGTACCGGTGCTGTTGCCAAACGATCAAACCGGGACATCTTATAGTCCAGAGAACCGGTGGTAGTAACACCTTCCAGCATCTGTGTGATCCAGGTATACTTTGCTTCTCCCTGCTCCTTGAGACTCTTTGCTTCCGCAAGATTGGGTGCGGAAGTTAAAAGATGGGGGGAAGAAAGCTCTGTCTCAAACAGGTCTCTTAACCTGTCATAGCCCTTTCCGTCCGCCGCCGTAAAAGGCAAAACCGGGATGCCAAGTCGCCTGGATAATTCTCCTGCGTTAACGCTGATCCCTTTATCTTCCGCTACGTCCATCATGTTAAGGACCAGTACGGAAGGCACGTTCATACCGGCAAACTCTGCCAGCATATACATGCTTCGCTCTAACTGGGATGCATCCACCAGAATACATACCAGATCCGCATGGCCTGCTTTGATATAATCTACCGTGATCTTTTCCTCATCGGAATTTCCGGTCAGACCATAGCTTCCCGGCAGGTCCGTAATGGTATATTTTGCTCCCTTATAGGTAAAGGAGCCTTCCTTTTTCTCAACTGTTTTGCCCGGCCAGTTGCCCACATGCTGTCTTGCCCCCGTCAATGCATTAAAGACTGTGGATTTTCCGGAATTAGGCTGTCCCAATAATGCAATGGAATTCATCATGCCACCTCCTCGATCTCGATCTTTTCACAGTCTTCCCGGTTTAATGCAAGGAGCGTCTGTCTTACATAAACCAGAACCGGCATTTTCCGGTCGTTTCGGACCACACGGATCGTCGTCCCCTCCGTGATCCCAATGGATGTGATCCTGTTTAGAAAGTGAGCATCCACTCCCAGGGATTTCACCCGCACGCATTTGTCCTTTTGCATGTCACTAAGTTTCATTCTCTATTTCCTCCGCTAATCTGTTTTGTGTTAGTTATTGCTAACTAGCACCCGTTTTTTTGCTCCGCCTTTTCAGCGGAGCAACCTAATAAGTGAACACTGTTCACCCAAAGCATTATACAGCGTTTGTTTGTTAGTTTCAACAAATTCGCAAAAAAAGGCCCTGACACAGTCTATTTTACTATGTCAGGGCCGCTTTCAGCTATTGTTTAATATTTGATCTTCTGTCCCGGGAAGATCAGGTTAATGTTCTTAAAGGTGTTCTTACTAAGCAGCTGCTTGAGACTCAGCTTTAACTTCCGGGCGATCCGTGAAAGCGTATCACCCTTTTCCACCACATAGGTGCCATCTGCCGTCTCTTCCGGCACCGGATCATTCTCAGAAATCTGGGCCGTTCCCTTCGTTACCGTCTTCGTAACGGTCACATAATAAAGGATCGGCTGACCGGGATAAATCAGATTCCTGTTTTTGATGGTATTCCAGCTGAGCAAATCGGCTAAGGGTACCTGCAGCTTTGCCGCGATCTTATTTAAGGTATCACCTTTGACCACCGTATAGGTCCTCTGCTCCGTAACGGTTATAGTTTCCTCTATGGGCGTCGGTTCGGTCGATTCCGGCTGTGCAGTAGTGCCGGAAGAAGATCCTCCCCCTGATCCGGAAGAGGCCGGCTGAGGCGAAGGCGCCGGAGTGTTGGGCGCTGTTACTTCCTCCGTTACAAAGGGCCCGCCTTCATAATCTGCTACATAGATCTGATAGGTAGCACCCGGTGTAAGATTCTGCGGGATATTGCCGGAAAAAGCACCGTCCTTTACTGCAAAGGATGCCATCACCACGATCTCATTGTTGGCATCCCGCACCTGAACCATGACGGCCGGTGCGTTTGTCGTTCCGCTCACCGTCGCGCCGGAGCTGGTAACGGACGCAGATGATACGGTAACATCCTCATTTCTGGCTTCACAGACCATGGGGATCCCCAGGATCGTCAAAACCAGTACCATTGTAAGTATCCGTCGTTTCATCATCGATCCCCCCTATCTGTAAAACGAAATATGGCCATTCCAGTATACGCCCTTGCCGGAACCCATCTGCGTGCCGCTGTAGGTTGTATTGTCGTTATAGCCGTCGTTTAATACCGTTGCGTAGAAACCGCCTTCGTGGTAATTGGTCTCATTTCGCTGACCAATCCATACATATCCGTCAAAGTAATCTCTGGCCTGTTCAAAGCCAATGAGGAAAGTGGTAGCTGCCACCGCCGCTCCTGTAGCTCCCTTTCTTCCGTTAAAGCCATGGGCTGTATCATCTGCACTGACCACTCTGTGGGTGCCGTTGTTAAAAGACAGATACAGCTTATAATCACTGGCTCCTCCCGTAGGATCATTGGTGGGATGATAATAGGTGGCCCAGACAGCGATCTGTTCTCCACTGAAATAGTTATACGTATAGGAAATGGATTCTCCACGGTAGTCCAGACGGATCTCCCCGTTATTCCCACCTTCGTCTTCATTGGGATTTCCGGCCAGGTACACATACTGGATCACCAGCCCCACACGGTGAATGGTTAAAAATCTCGTTACACCGCCTGTAAACGTGATCCGCAAAGGGATCTCCGAATAAAAGTTGGAGGCAAAACTCAGGGTAACATCCGACAGATTGGATGTATTTAAGGTCACGCCATCTGCCTGGGACGGATCTTCCAGTGTCACAGACAGGATATCCGTTCCGCTCATACCGGTTGCGCCATCTAAAGGATTGATATGAATGGTAGAGTCTCCGACATACACTCTGGCCGTCGCATTGGTATTATTACCGGTTGCCCAGATCTCATCACAATTATTGCCGTTATCACCGATCAGGCCATAGTTTCTGTTTTCGCCTGTGCCTTGAACCGACACATATTTTTCAGAAGACTTGATCAGACGGATGCGCTTTGTATAACTTACCGGCTGGGTCACGCGCAGGAAAGCTGGCCGGTCACCGGTCGAAACTTCCATGGTATAAAGTCCCTCATCATTGAGGGTGGTTTCTATAAGGCCCATTCCACCGGCCTTTATGGTAGCCGGGTTCAAAGAATCCACACGGAAGCAGATGCCGGTTACACCGTGCACGCCTCCCGTTGCCATAGTTGTATCAGCGCCAGGGGAAGCATCCCCCAGCAGGAAGTGGCTTCCCTGGCCATTTCGATCATTAAAGTCCGTGCAGATCAATATTTCGTTTGCATTGCTCAACGTATAAACCGGCAGGGTACTGGTAACCGGACCACCATCTTCAAAGCTGTTCCCCCAGTTGACCGTATAATTCTGAACCGACACATTGGTGGTCGTACCATCCGGCTTTGTCGCTGTTACCAAGTACGGAGCCCCGGCCTCAGCAATGCGACTGGCCAACTCTGTCACATTTCCAGCCCGGTTATTATCATTGGTTTCCGGCATGCCGAAATACTCAAACATGGAAGGATCCATCAGGCGGCAGATCAGTTCTTCAGCAAACAGATTTTTTATAGTCGATGGATTTGCCGAATAATAGGCATACAGATAGTCGTTTGCTGTCTCGGTGATCGCCGGATCACCGGCATTGGGGAAGCTAAGGGAAACGCCCAGAAAACCGTCTTCTCTCAGCGTGATCGTCCCTTCGAACACGGTTCCGTTATTTGTGATATGGTTGGAAAGTTCATCCATCCCGCCATCGTACTCATAATTCACCGCTGCAATAATGGCAGGTGTAGGAGTACGGGTGGACGTCAGGGTAAGCTTTACATCGACCTGGTCGTTCCAGTTATCCGGAACATTCTCAAGTATAAAGCCGCTGGTATGATTCCCCGGAAAGTCAGGGTCAGACCACCAGATCTCAAAATTAGCAGTTACATACTCATCGCTACTACTATAACGATATTGGGCCACCATGGATTCGAACTGCGGATCATATCCCCCAAGATTAATGATTGCAGCAGGTGGTTCTTCGCCATCTCCCGGATCTCCTGCCGTTCTTAAAATCGGAGGGTCCTGTCCATCATCCGGTTCCGTAGGATCTGTATCATCCCCGTCATCTCCCGGATCATTTCCATTTCCGGGGTCATTTCCGTTGCCGGGATCCGTTCCATTGCCCGGGTCATTTCCGTTGTTCGGATCATTTCCGTTGCTGGGGTCATTTCCGTTTCCGGGATCTTCCTCCCACTTTGCCCAGTGGGAGCCATCGTAAACAAAGCAATCCCCGTCAGCGCCCCAGGAATAAGGCGTGGCACCATCCGCGTCATACAGCGTGACCCCATCGGGCGCATTGTCTTGTCCGCCCAGATTCATTCCTGCACCTTGGGAAGCGGTTAGGGTTCCCGCAAAGGAAGCGCCTCCAAAGATATCTAAATAAGCACCATCTGCAAGGGAAACCGTCGTTCCGGCCAGATCATTGGATCCGGTATTGTCATCCATTACCAAATGGTAGCCGCCGGGGACGTCGATCCCGCCCTGCGGCTCAAAATCAGCTCCTACCAGACCGATATAGAACCCCGCCTCGGCATCCCATTCATAGGTGATGCCGGATGCATCCACCGGTGGATGTTCCGGTTCATCTGCCTGGGCATAAAAAACAACATGCGCTACTGAAATAAAACAAAACAGTAGCGCAAGCAGAAAGGATCCACTCCTTTTCTTATTCATACTCTCATCCTCCTATAATCTGTTTTCATCTGTGATCTCTCATAGCGTTGCATACAGATTTATAGGAAAATTGTAAATCAGATCGCCGATTTTCGCGGGTTAGTTTAGGGATAGTTTCCCGTATTTTAGGGATTTTTTAAGGATTTAAGTAGTGCTTTCGGAAGTCCTCGATCAGTTCGTTCCGGTTATGGCAACCCGTCGCCTGGAGGATATGTTTTACATGATACTTCACTGTGCTCTCCGCCACAAACAGTCTCTCTGCGATCTCTCCGTTGGAAGCCCCGTCCAGAATGAGCTTCAGTACCTGGACCTGCTTGGTATTCAGGCCCTTTTCCTGCACATATTGTTCAAAGGCCATCTCCCGCCTGTCTCCTGCGGGAAGCAGGTCGTCTGCTTTCTTCGGATTAGGGTAAAGCACCGTGAAGTAGGCAAAGAACCCACCGCCCGTGAGGATATAGAGAAACAACATGACGCACACCAGTACCGTCATGTTCTCCTCCAACCGGATCCCCAGAAATGTTCCCAGTGCCTGGCCCAGCAGGGCTGCTGCAACGCCCAGGGTTGCGATGGGGAATTTGCTGTGGTCAGCCTCCGCTTCGTCGGAAAAGATGGTCATCCGGTAGAGCGCCGGAAATCCCAGGAAAATATAAGCCAGGATCTGCACCAGCGCAGAGGTTCCGGCATTGATCTGAAGAGCAGGGCTTAACAGGCCAAAGCCCAGTGCCAGAAAAGCACTCAGTGCCCCCATCCTTCTGCTCATATCTGCAAGGAACCCCGCCAGCAGAAGGCCGATGGCATAAAAGGATCTGGAAAAGATCGCCGACTCAAACCGGGCTCCCCCTGGTACCTTGAAATGAAGCCCGATGTTACTGAGCACAAAGAACATAAAGATGATAAAAAACAGAGCCACATCTTTCCGGTCCGGTTTTAAAACCACCGGATCCAGATACTCTTCTTCCCCAAAAAGGCTGTCCTCTTTCCGCCCGTACAACCGAAACATAAGAAACAGTGAGACTCCCGCCAGGATCGCATAGATGATCAAAATAAAGGGATTTCCCAATGCATTCCCTTCGTCCGGAAGGGACAGGAGCAAGGTTCCTACGCTGCCAAGAGCATAGATCAGACCAAAAGCCTTGCCCCTTTGGGAAAACTCTGCTTCTAACGTGATTATCGTAAGAACATAGCACATGACCGTTCCGATAAAGAAGCTCATAAAGCTTCCCCAGAGGATCGTGGCAATATTCCCTGCGGACAGAAAAGCCAGTACGCCGGTTAAGAAGACGATTCCCGATTCGATGGCTATGGTCCGAACCTCCAGGGCCTTTTTGCTCTTTTTGAAAGCAAGCATGGCAAAGACATATCCCAGGACCTGCAACAGCGCAAAATAAACATCTGTGATGAGGCAGACCGTGGTGTCATCATAATGATCAAAAAAGGTATAGGCGACAGAGATATACAGTGTCCCTGTCCAGATATAGATAAGACCGCCCAAAAGGGCCAGAAATACGGATTTTCGTTTCATGCTACTTATGCTCCCCTCTATAAGTTTAACATAGAAAATCCCGCAGTTTACTGTTTTCGTTGCATAAATCCAAGAATCCGGTAAAAAAGAGATTCATTCCCTTTTACCACGATGGCGATCCGGTTCTTTGCCCGGTTAAGACCATGGAAAAGCTTGCGGACCACCGATTCCTGTCCGGGCATCCTCTCCCGTTTATCCCGAAGATATCCGCTTTCATCATAGCAAAAGGCGTCGTCGATCATCATGACAATCTTGTCAAACTCCTTGCAGGTAGCGGCATTGGCCTCGATCCGGCTGTCCTGGTCATATACACCTTTATCGTCCGCCGGATCACCCACCAGGTCCTTATCCCAGATATATACATATCCGCGCGCTTCAAAGTTATCCAGAATGGTCTCCGCCTCCTGCTCGTCTCCCGCAAAAGCAAGGGACACGGAAGGAAAATCGTATTTACGGCCGGAGGTCGTTACACACATGAGGCAGCTGATAAAGGAAGAAAGCTCTCCATTCAGCCTTATCTTATTGGTCAGCTTATAGCCGATAAAGCCCTCCGTTTTCTCCAGAAGTTCTCCGCCTTCACCGTTTCGCTCTGCCGGTGCGATGGCATCCTCTTTGTCATAGGAAACGATCACCGGAATATTGTCCTGCTTTGCCAGATCCAGGATATCCTCCAGCACGGCCCGGTTCAGGTGATGCCCCTCATCCACCAGGATCGCCGCATAGGAATCCAACAGCCGGATCGGATCGGAGGGCTCGCATTGGTAAAAGTCCACACGCTTTAGCCTCTGGTTCAATTGGCTTAATTCTTCCTCGTAGGAGCCCAGATGGAGAATGCAGACCTTTTCCGATACGGACAGCTCCATGGCGATATCGTAGAGCAAAATGGTTTTCCCCGTTCCCGGCAGTCCTGTGAATCCATGGAGGGAAAACTCCTTTTTCAGGGTTGTCCGTTTCTCCGTGATATCCCGCAGGATCTGACGCTTGATATCCCGCTGACCGGAGGTCAGGAAATAGTCTCTTCGCAGGAACCGGTTGGGATCTGTCAAAGGCGAGATCAAAAACTTCTCTTCGCTAAAGAGCGGTTCGATATCCCCCTCGTAACAGGGCGATTGTTTTTCCAGCAAGGCAAACAGTTCCTCTGCATCTGCATCGATCAACCGATCTCCGCCGGTGAGGCGCACCAGCCGGTCGTCCTCACTGATGTAGGTAAAAGAGTAAATGCTCCGCTCCAGAGAAGACAGATAGTAACGGTTCTGCTTTAACTGGATCTTGATCACCTCATCGGACACGTTGCCGCTTTTTAATTCAATGTTGATCACAGAGTCTTCGCTGACCCGCAGCAGATCAAATTCCTTGCCCAGTTTGGGCAGGGTAAAGGAATAATAAAAGTCATAGGAAGCCGCCTGCCGGTTTACCGCATACAGCTTATCGCAAAGAAGCCGCAGGCCCTCCGTCTCCCACTCCTTGATCTTCAGATGGTTTTTTCGTTTGGACATCTGCCGCTCCAAGCGCTCCATCCCATCCGGGTCCGTTATTCTGGTAAGGGTATAAATGTTGATGGGTTTCATAGATTCATCATACAACGCCTGAGCGGATAAAAAAACTGCGATCAAATCAATAATCGACTAGTGATTTGATCGCAGTTTCTATTTTCAGGTCGTAGATGAATAAAACTCTTCTCCTGTCTCCAGGCATATTGCAGCCAGTCTTCCGCCCGGCATCCCGCATCCGCAATCGATCGCGATATGGTTCAGATGCTTGTAAATACTACCGGGATTGGGATTTCCTGTTATAAACTGGGTGGGTGTATGGCCGGTGATCACGATGGTATCTTCAAAATACTGCACATCGTAATCTGCCCGGTCCCAGGTTAGATTCTTCAAGGAGTAATCTTCGATGTCCTTCTCCGGGCTGTAATCTCCCAGCCCCGCGTGAACCAACAGATACTTTTGCCCGTTCACGGTAAGCTCTTCATACATCGTAAACTCCATGAGAAAGCTTAAGACCTCCTGGCGCATTTCCGTGTCCAGCAGTTTAAACTCATCTATGGTCGTCTTACTGCCGTTGCGTTGCCAATCCCAGAGATTCCCGAGAATTTCCGCATTTATCGCATCAACCGACTCCGTCGTAACCTGCGTGTTCAGAAACCGCAGACCATCTAATGCCATCAGTTCATGGTTTCCCACAATGCAGATGACATTGGGCATCTCCATGAGCTTTAACAGCGTCTTGATCGGATTGGGGCCACGGTCCACCACATCCCCTAAAACATACAAAGTATCTGAGGATTTTAACCGGATTAAATTGAGAATCTCCATAAACTGGTCATAACAGCCATGGATATCGCTGATTACATAATTCATATAAGCATTATACGCTATTACTGCGGATTCTTCATCTTATCCCCCACGATCCAGTAATCGCAGATGGGTCCCCCGCTTGCCAGGGTATATTCCCGGATCAGTTTTCCCTTGGAAGCCTCCGTCAGGAGGTGGTCCAGTTCGCAGCACGCAGGCAGGACTTCCAGATAGCCATACTTTCTGGCATAGTCATTAAGCGGGCATCTGGTGAAATAATAAAAGCTTCCGTCTTTGTGTCTGGATTCATCGAAGTTAAAGTCCCAGGTCTTATCCCTGTACTGCGGATGTGCGTCTGCCCAGGCCTGCATTCCCCGGTACTTATCCTTGGCTTTCTGGATATCTTCCGGCTTGTTCAGATCGCTTTTCCCGATAAAATTCCGGGCAAAGGACTGTGTCAGAAATTTCCGGATCACAGTCCGGTAGCTTTCCGTGTCGATGGCACCGTCCGCCGCTTTCCAGATCGCCATAAAGACAAATGCCATGTAGATGTTTGCTGCCATGGGATTATCGCTTCCGATATCCTCCACTTCGTTTAGCATCTGCCGATAGATGGCAGGCGCCTTTTTGAAGGCATCTCTGGTAACGGTCTTTCCGTATTGTTCCACCATGTACTTCTTCATCATGATCGGAAATGCTTTGATAAACGTTCCTTTGTATTTCAGCATATTTCTAACCCCTCTACTATGCGCATATCGTTTTACGCAATCTTCCAGGAAACGGCTTCCTTTCGTTCGTTAACAAAGTTTTTGTAGATACCTTCCTGCTGCATCAGTTCTTCGTGGGTACCCTTCTGGGTGATCTTGCCGTTTGCGACTACCAGGATCTGATCGGCATGGCGAACGGTCTTTAATCTGTGGGCGATCATGATGATGGTCTTGTTTTTCGTCAGCTCTTCGATGGCTTTTGTCAGTTCCGCTTCGTTCTCGGGATCAACGTTGGCCGTTGCTTCATCCAGGATGATGATGGGTGCATCCTTCATGATGGCTCGGGCAATGGAAATGCGCTGCTTTTCGCCACCGGATAATGAGGCACCGCCTTCTCCAATGATCGTATCGTATCCATCCGGCAGACTCATGATGAACTCATGGCAGCGGGCTTTCTTCGCTGCTTCGATCACCTTTTCCATGGGTGCATCGGGGCTGCCGAACCGGATGTTGTTGGCAATGGTATCTTCAAAGAGATATACTCTCTGGAATACAAAGCTGAAGTTCTTCATCAGACTGTCGAAACTGTAATCCTTTACATTCTTGCCGCCCAGCAGCACTTCGCCTTCCTTTACGTCCCAGAATCTTGCCATCAGATTGGTCAGTGTCGTCTTTCCTCCCCCCGAAGGCCCTACAATGGCAGTGGTTGTCCCTGCAGGAATCTTTAGTGAAACATGGTCAATGATGGTCTTATCCTCATAGGCAAAGGATATGTTTTTTAACTCGATGTCCATACGGGCCGGCAGAGCATCTGCTCCGTCGATGTCCATGGGCGGGATGGCAAGGACCTCATTGGCCTTATCCACGATGATGTTTACATTGCGCATCAGTGCAGAGAAGCCGCCCATCATATCCAGACTTTCATAGATCATAAAGGAGGATATGGTCATGATGATGGCATACAACAGAGGCATGGATCCTGTCAAATAGAAATAGACGGATAAAAGGCACATGATGACGCCAGTCAGCTTGGTTGCCAGACCCTGCAGGAACATGTAGGGGATCACGGTAAATTCCATCTTTGTATCGGCTGCCTGCTTTTCCTTGATGGCATTTTCCAGCTTCTTTGCGGTCTTCTCGGTCAGGTTGTAATTTTTTACCTCCGCGATCCCCTGGATATACTCGATCACGGCACTGACCAGGGTTTCCCCGGCTTTGGCGACTCTGGGTGCCGCCGGGCGGGTGGCATTCTGCATCATGGTGTTAAAGAAGGAAAATACCAGGATTCCTGCCAGGAGGATCAGGGCGATACGGATATCAAAGAACGCCAGGAATACAAAGATCACGGCCGTAGTAATGATGCCCTGGGTAGTGATCATGACCACCAGAGTCGCCACATCTGCCAGCTGTTCCATGGTGTTGGTGGTGATATTGGTGATCTGCCCTAAGCTGTTGGCATTAAAGAAGCCCATGGGCAGATAGCGCAGATGCTCAGCGATCTCAATACGCTTGCCGGAGCAGGTATTATACCCTGCTTCCGTCTGCAGCATGGTTGTCTTAAGTCCAACCAGCACCTGCCCTGCCACGGACAGGCACATGATCCCGAAGGATGTCCAAACGGTAGTCATGGTCATGTTGTTTTCCAGAATGCCCTGGATGATGGCTGCGATAGCAGGGATCTTGATCATGGCAAACATGGCCTTTAATACGCCCAGCAACATAGCCGTTATCAGTTTTCGCTTGTTTACCCGGTTGGCAAACTCAAAATACATTTTTAAAGTACGAAACATTATGCCACCTCCGAATCTTTGGATGAAACATGGGCTTCCCACATTTCTCTGTATAAAGGAGACTGCTCTAAGAGCTGCTCCTGGGTGCCTTGCGCTGCCACATTTCCCTTATCGATCACAAAGATACGGTCTGCGGAAGCGATGGTGGACAGTCTGTGGGCAATGACGATCAGGGTTCTTCCTGCTACCAGCTTGGCCACGCTTCTCTGTACCAGGGCTTCGTTTTCCGGATCGGTATAAGCGGTGGCTTCATCCAGGATCACTACGGGAGCGTTCTTTAGCATCGCTCTGGCAATGCTGATGCGCTGCCTCTCTCCGCCGGATAAGTGTCCGCCGGCACCGCCTGCCACGGTCTCATACCCCTTTTCCAGATTCATGATAAAGTCATGGCAACCGCATGCTTTGGCTGCACCCATGACCTCTTCATCGGTAGCGCTTGGATTCCCCATGCGGATGTTTTCCATGACGGTCTCATCAAACAGATAGTTATCCTGGGAAACATAGGCAATGTACTGATTATAGGTTGCCAGGGGGATCTCACGGATATCCACGCCGCCATAGGTAACGGAGCCCTGATCCGGATCCCAGAAGGATGCGATCAGCTTGGCAATGGTGGATTTACCGGAACCGGAAGGCCCTACCAGGGCATTGACGGTTCCCTCTTCGATGGTGAGGTTTACGCCATGGAGCACTTCTGTTTCGCTGTATCCGAAGTGCACATCGTGGAATGCTATCCGGCTGCCGATGGGCTTTTTCTTAAGCGTTTCCGGTCGTACCAGTTCCCGTTTTTCGAGGATGGAGGTGACTTCCGAAATGATGGCACCGGTTTTCTTTAAGTTATCCATATGTCCTGCAACCACCATGAAAGGCGATACAAGCCCCAGGGTCAGGATGATCAGTAGCATGGCATCTGTCCCGTCGATCTTTCCCTGCATGTAGAACAGGCCTGCAAAAGGCAGGAGCGTCAGGAGCTGCGCCGGCAGCAAGGTAAGGGCCAGGTTCTGCCAGATATTGCATCGTCTCATCCATTCAATAAAGCAATCGGCGCCTTCCTTGGCTGCGACCCGGAACTTCTCATAGGATGTTCGGGTTTTGCCGAAGGCTTTGATCACTTCGATGCCGTTGATATATTCCACGGCGGTATCGTTTAATGCCTTGGTCTTTACCATGGTGTTCTGAAAGCTTTCGCCGGAGCCTACCATCATCAGCGAATAAAACAACAGGCCAAAGGGAACGCTGATCAGGGAGATCAAAGTCAGTTTCCAGTTGATGGAAAACATGATCGCCAATATTCCAAACGGTACCAGCGCATTGGAGCTTAGCTCCGGGATAATGTGGGCCAGAGTGGTCTCTATGGAATCCACTCGCTCCACGATGATGTTTTTATAGGTACCGGAGGAATCCTCCAGCACATCCCCAAGAGGCATCCGGCTAAGCTTCGCAGTCAATCTTCTTCGGATCTCTGCCAAGACGCCAAAGGTTGCTCTATGGGACAAAGTAGTGGAAATACTGTGAAACGCCTTATTCACAAGCCAGCAGATTGAAATGATGCCGCCCTGCAGAAGATAGAATTGCAGGTTCTGCTCGCCGCCTATCAGTGCTTTGACGATCTTTGCTACATAGAAATAAGGCACAAACCCGGCTATAACACTGATGATTGCAAACAAGATGCTGAAAATATAGGAGCTCTTGTTCATCCCCGCAAATTCCAGTACCCAGCTGAGTGTGGATCTTTTTTTCGAACTGTCCATCTCCGTTTCTCTCCTTCGTGGTTGGATTTTTTTATGCTTGGTGGCGTAGTCGTTAGGCTGTTCGCTGAAGAAGAATCTCGTCCTGTTTTACGGTTAGTATCTTCTAACCATCGGCTCTTCAAAAACCCCGCTACTATGCGGGGTTTGCGTCTTACAAACCGAAGAAATTCTCCCAGGCAGGTGCATAAAATTGTTCCAAAGTCTTTGCAAAATGAAGGGCTTCTTTCCTGGAAAAACCGTGTGTGATCGGCTGGAACAGGGCTTCGATACAAGCTGTGACCAGCAGGTGAAATTCCTTCCGATCGATCTTTTTCACCTTGATCCCGCTCTTTCGGATCTCATCCATGTAACGGAGCGTTACCTTTTCCTCCAGCTGCGCGATATCATGTCGGAAGTTTTCATAAACCGAGCCCTTGGCTTTACAGATGATCAGCTCAAACTGATCAAAATGATCGTACATATACTCCATGGCTCTGACCAGTTCTCCCTTGGAACTGCTTACATTCACCTTGCCCGCTGTGGCCAGTTCATCGAAGTACTCTCCTTCGATCTCATGATACAGGTCCATCAAGCCGTCAAGCGCAGGCTTTACCAGAGAGGAAAACATCTCCTCCTTACTGGGGAAATGCTTATACAGACCGGACGCGCTCATCCCGCAGGCAGCTGCGATACGGCGCATGGATGCATCTTCAAAGCCGTACTGTTTAAATTCCGCAAAAGCAGCCTCTACGATCTTCTCATGATTTTCGGTCTTATCTCTTGGCATAAACTCTCCTGTGTGGCGCCCTCTTTTCAATGGCGAACGCTGTACGCTAACACCTAGGTTAGAGTACACTGTTCGCCATCATTTGTCAACCACTGTTTTTCTTTCTTTTCTACAATGTTACAGATTGCCGGCTACCAGTTCTTTTTCATCCAGGAACTGCCGGATCTTTTCATATCGGTCGTTCATTGCCCGATGGGCAGTGTTCGGGATCCAACTTCCATTATGATGGTGCACGGTGTAGCTAAGATCGGTGCGGTAGATAATTCCTGTATCAAAGCTTTTGCCGGTGAGCACCTCAAAGGGATACACCGTGATATCCTCTACCAGCTGAAAGCCGCCGTTCTTTTTAAGTCCATGCTGCTCAATCACCTGGGTGTAGCGCACCGGACAGGTGGAATTATCCCAGCTTCCATCCGGTTTTAAATAAGGCCTGCTCTCATAGCTTTCACAGATCTCCTGCAATATGGGATGGCCTGCTCTTGCTCCCATGCCGGAGCCGCATTCGATCCGGTCCAGAGATTCAAAGCTCATGTAGGCATCGTTGTACAAAAGGTCATCGATCGACCGTAGCATCTCCACATCCAGGTCCATATAGATACCTCCGTATCTACGAAGGATATCCGCTCTGGCATAATCCGAAGCAAACGCCCAGTTTCTGTGCTCGATGGCCTGGTCATAAAACAGGCACTTCTCCGGACGATAGGTCTCCATGTTCCAGATCTTTACTTCATAGTCCGGAGCATACTGTTTCCAGGATTCCAGGCAG
>JAILDL010000010.1 GCA_024689465.1 Lachnospiraceae bacterium | reverse complement strand
GACAGACAGTACCTATACCGGTACGGTTCTCACAGGTGCTTTGGAAGACTATAATTCCATTGAAGCGCCGGAAAAGGTAAAACCTTACGAGATCACCGGAAGCCTGCAGGAAGCAGTGATGCTTCCCGGCAGAAGCTTTACGGTACTTCGCATAAGATAAAATTGCTATAAGTGCAGAAATGGGGGAATGTATGGAAGAAAGAAGACGAATTACCCGAGTGACTTATCCCGCGCCCAGTATTATCGTGGATTGCAAGACGCATGAAAAATTTGTGACTAAGGCTGAGAACGTCAGTCCGCTTGGCATGGGTATCCGCGCAGATGCATCGGTGCCCAACCTCATCGGAAGAGACGTGATCGTTGTGGCAGCCACCATGATCATGTATGCGGACGTGGTTCGCCAGGATAAGCAGGAAGACGGATCCTATATGATCGGTGTGAATGCACGGAAGTTTACAGATGATGTGCTTCAGTATCTGTTTGATTCCATTGGCAAGGATTCGGAATGATGAAATTTGAAAGGGTGTCACTTTTGAGGTGACACCCTTTTTTATTTTTCTTCGTAGTAAAGTTTTATCTGTATATTCTGGCTGTAATCTCCGAAGGATTCGCCGAAAAGAGTCATCCCGCCACGGTTTGGTGTATCCTCCGGAACAGAGAAGGTAAAAAAGATATCGCTGTTGTAATCCAGTGCCAGGCTCTGAATGGTCACATTGGAAAGCTTGGTGGTACCGTCCATAAAGGTTCCGGCATTGTTGATGATCAGGGTTTTAAGCAGACCGTACTGGTTTAAACCCGCGGGCCACCAGTTGGGAGAGAGCATTCCCTTGCGGTTTCCGAAGTCTCCGGGACTGATCCATCTGCCTAATCGGTGTCCGTTGATATCGAAGTAAATGTCACTGGGATAGTCGTCATTTACTTCCGGACATTCGGAGGATATTTCAAAGGAAATCTGTATCTCGGTTAATTCCTGTCCGGGCTTTAAACGGTTGGGAAAGGTATAGCTGATACTTCCGTATCCGATCCATAAGATATCTGCTTTGAACCGCTCCGGATAGGAGAATACCTTGGGGTTATCCAGATCTCCGATGAGATTCCCCGAAGTGGAAAGCCCGCAGGTAGGATGAACGACCGCTTTTGTGTAATGTCCGATGGCGATTTCATCTGTATAACAGTTGCGGGAAGTAACGCCTTCATAAGCCGTCAGATCTACGATCAGCCGTTCATGATTGGGACGCACTACTTTCATGATCCCCCGCTTGCCAGAGGTGGTCTGTATGGCCACCAGTCCTGCGGCTTCCAGCTTCCCTACGTGCATGGAGATCGCACTGTTGGTAAGATCCAGGGCTTCGGCAAGATCATTCATGCTCATATTGTTGTTCTCGTTGATCAATTCCATTATGTGAAGTCTGGCCGGCGCAGAGAGTGCCTTAAACACTTCTTCGGCTTCTCCCAGTGTTTTGAAATAGAGCATTTTTGTCCCTTTCTTTCAATTATTATAAAAATATATATTATTTAATAAAACAGTTAATTGTTTCACTGCTTGCCTAAAGACAATTATATTCTGCTGATAAAAACCTGTCAAACCATATTGATTATTGGGTAAAATGCACAAAACAAAATGACTATTTTTTGTTTCAGTGAAATGATTCAGGTCTTGTATTTCATTCAATAATCAGTAAAATGGAGTTAACTTTACGAAGAAACAGGATCATTTAACGCAACAGTGAAACACAAAGGCAACATCGTACCTGTTTGAAACCCATAAGAAAATGGGAGGATTACCCAATGAAAAGGAAACTTTTAAGGATTCTGCTCTGTGGCGTTATGACTGCCGGTCTTTTAACCGGTTGTGGTCAGGCAACTACGGAAGCAACAGATGCAACAGGAAAAGAAAATAAAGCAGAGGCTGCATCGACATCGAATATCCCTTCTGACTATAAGTATTACTATTCCTTCGATCAGGCAGATGATAATGACGGTATCGTAAAGGTTGCCTGTGAAGGCGATGCTGCCATGGTTCCGGTGGATCGGGAAAAGAACTATATTCCCGGGGTAAAAGGAGAAGCACTTTATAATGATGGTATTTACGGTTATGACCTGAAGGAAGTGAACGGTGTAGGTAACAGCTATACCATTGCTTACTGGACCTATTGCCAGAGAAGTGCTCTGTATATGTCCAATACCATCTGGGGGCCCGATATTAAGGGCAATAAGGATATTGGTGCCGAGCAGTGGGCGGCTTTTGACTGGCTGGCAAGTGATGACGATTCCTCGCTTCAGGTATTTCCGGGTCTGTGGTCCAACGAAGAGGCAGGCGTAGGGCGCGCAGAGTGGAAAGCGGCAGGCTCCGATACCAATACGGGGCACTGGATGCACCTGGCCTTGGTAGTAGATGAGAACAGCGTTTCCGCAGACGATCGCCTGAACATTGCGAAGGTGTATGTAAATGGCCAGGAAGTTGTAAAGAAGAAAAATGGGGAAGTGGTTCCCGTGAACATTGTAAAGACTGCAATGGTCCCTGCGGATTCGTTTGAATTCCTTCTTGGGATCAACTACTGGGATGCAGGTTTTAAGGGAGCATTTGATGAGCTGTATATCTATGATTACCCGTTGCCTCCGGAGCAGATCGCAAAGCTGGCAGCGGACGGGGATCCTGCCGTTGCAATGGAAGAACCGGAAAGAGTGATCCTGCCGGTTGCCGGTAAAAACTATCTTACGGCCTTAGGGGATCTTTCTCTGGTGGCAGCAGAAGATCAATACACATCCGATGTATATACTCTGGCGGATGGAGGAAGCTATAAATTTATTTTAAAGAACTGGTCCGACGGCAAAGAATCTTCCGATAACTATATCCTGAAGTTTGCTGCAGATGGTGCAAAGGTGGCTACTATTTATGCAGATGCCACCGGATCGGTTGCAGACGGCACCGATCTGCGAAACGACTTTACATACAGCTGGGAGGATTGGAACACCTGGCTTACTTCCGTTATGATGGAAGCTTCGCCTGTGATCTATGTATCCAGAGATGGCTCCAATGTAACTGTGAGGTGCGATAATGTTGATGTATACGGAACTTCGGGAACCAATGTTGCAACGGTTACCTTTGATTCCGGGGTGGATGCAAAGACGCCCCTGGAGCTGTCATTTACCAATAGGAACAGTTATGTGGAGATTTTGGAAGCGAAGGATACCACACCGAAACCAGGGGGTATGATCGTTGGTGCTACGGACTGCAGTTCCGATTTCTTCACCGAATTTTCTCCCATTTTCTCAGTACCTGAAGGTGCCTCTGTGACCAGGCACTTTACCAACTATACCAGCGGTGAGAAAAATTGGCATAATTTCCTTGTGGTGCTGCAGAATACCCCTTCCGGACATTCGACCGAGCAAAATCCCGACTATGCAGAGTACGCGGTAGTGCGTGCCGACAACTATGGCTGGGGCACGGGGTATGATGGAATCGTAACCCCTGCGTGTGACTGGAATTTTGATACCTTTACCAGTGATATGGATGGAGCGGAGATCACCGCAACCATTACCAATAATGGAATTACTGCAGATGTATCCATTGTTGCGGAAACAACGGCGGGGAAAGTATATCATCAGAAGTACGATGGTATTAAGACCGGTGGAAATCTGTATGCTTGTTTCTCTTTGGAACGGGCGTACCTGAGTTTTGATACTCTGACGGTAGGCGAAACCGACTGCTCTACCGAATTCTGGGGAGCGTTTTCCAATATTTATGCAGTACCCGAAGGTGCCTCCAAGACCGTTTACTTTAAGAATTACAACGATGGTGGAACGGATCAATGGCATAACTTTTATGTGGTACTTCAGAATGTACCTGCGGGGCATGATGCGGATGCAAATCCGGACTATGCGGAGTATGCAGTGGTGCGTGCGGACAATTATGGCTGGGGGATTGGCTATGATGGAATCGTAACGCCTGCGTGCGACTGGGACTGGGATACCTTTATGGCAGATACCAACGGTGCGTTTGTAGAACTGACGGTTACCAATAACGGTGATACCGCAGATGTCAGGACGCTTGTTACTTCTGAAGATGGAAAACTGTATCATCAGAATTATACCGATATCAAGACCGGAGGTGACTTATATTTCTGCATCGGCGGAGAAGCCTCTTATCAGATGATCGAAAAGCAGAAGGTAGGTGCTTCCGACTGCACCGCTGCCTTCTGGGGACCTTTCTCCGATATCGTAGAGGTGCCTGAAGGAGAAACGGTATATAGCAGCTTTGTAAACTACAATGATGGTGGAACCGACAATTGGCATAACTTCTATGTTGTCCTGCAGAATACGCCGGCAGGCCACAGTGAAGACGAAGCAGAAGGCTATGGAGAATATGCGGTATTACGTGCCGACAGTTATGGGTGGGGAAGCGGTTATGAAGGAATTGTAACCCCTGCGTGTGATTGGGACTGGGCAACCTTTATAGAGGATACCAATGAGGCTGCCGTCCTTCTTGCAGTGACCAATAATGGGGATACCGCAGATGTAGTTGCTTATGTGACGACAGCAGCAGGAAAGGTTTATACACAGATTTACGAGGGCATTAAGACCGGTGGAGATTTATACTTCAGCATCGGCGGAGAAGCTTCTTATCAGCTGGTTGACTGATGGCAGGAGCGGATCACGGTTTACAGGGAGCATCCGGAAGATTACCGAAGGATCGGAAATTCAGGCTCTGCAAAAACGATACCGAATGGTACGCTGAAAGGGTCGCTCCTTACTGCAAAGGCTGATCTGTGTTACCGGGAACTGTTCCTGGGGTTCCAGAGCAACATAAGCGCCCGGCTTTGAATGTTCTCCATCCATAAGAAGGGAAACATTATCCAGATAATCTCCGGTATAAACCACCATAGAAGGTGCATCCGTATCCATATGGATCTGCAGGCCGGAAGCGGGATACTGCAGTTTGGCTGCAGGATCAAGCCCATCTACAGGAGTGTTATAAGTATTTACAAGGAAGCCGTTGTTACAGACGGCTTCTTTTTTTAGGGTAACGGTTTCCGAAGATGGCTTTAAAGAACAGGAACGTACCGCATCATTTGCTGGGGGGGTGGATGGATCGGAGACAAAAGCAATGCGATCCGGGACCGATACGATATGATCCGGTCGCAGATCTGTCTGATTTTCAATGAAACCTGCGGCATGAAGGCTAAGCTCCAGACCCTTCCGTTTCCAGTAGGTATGATTGGTAAGATTTATATACGTTAAGGCATCGCTGCAGCCGTGGTAAGCCAGAGTGAGGCTGCCGTTTTCCGCAAAAGTATAGGTCACTTGAAATATGCGATGTCCGGGCCAGCCTTCCAGCAGATGAGGAAGAGCGGTGCGGAAGGTAGCGGTAAGAACCGAACCGTCTTTAGAGGGGATCAGTTCTTCCAGCTCCCAGTCACAGGAAGACAGATTGCAGGTACCTCCGTGAATCTGATTGGTGCCTTCATTGGGCGGAAGGTTTAAATGGATCTCTCCGGAAGCGTCCCCAAGAGACAGGGAGGTATTCCCTGCCATTCGTCCGGCGCAGGGACCAATGGTAAGGCCTGCCAGAGAAGAGTTCTCCATCACATCGGCAAGATCTTCATAAGACAGCGTAAGAAGCTCTTCGTTCCCATCTTCTTCGGCCAGAGAGATAAAGCGGATGCCGGCACCGTAGGAGAGCAAGCCTATGCGCAGTCTGTCCTTTTTGATTCCGGGAGAACATCCCCTTGCGGGAAACGGCAGGCTGATATCGATGAGATTTATATGTTTTTCGGTATACAGATGGTAGGAGATCATGGCAGCCTCCTTATTCGGCGGTGCTTTCCAAAAAGAATTTGCGGTAGTGAAGAGGGGTTACGGCCTCTCTTTTTTTGAATACCTGAATGAAATAGGTGCTGGCGGAAAAACCGCATTCCAGTGCGATCTCTTCGATGGTCATGGTAGTGGAACGAAGAAGGGCTTTGGCGTGGTTTAACCGTACGGTGATCAGGTAATCGTTGGGGGTAAAACCGGTTTGCTGTTTGAAGGTCCTAAGGAAATAGTATTTGCTTACGGAGAGCTTGTCACAGATATAGGTAAGGTCCAGATCCGACTGGAATTCCTCTTCAAACAGGTCGATGGCACTGTTTACCATGGGAGAGATCCGGGCGGAAGTGGCATCGCTGTTTTTCAGGACATGCACCAGCATATCGGAACACAATCCGATGAGCCGTGTGGAGCAGGTGATATAGGAAGTCTGCTCGTTGCTTTGCATCTGCTCGTAAATCCCCTGGAAAAAAGCGGTTCCCTGTTCATTGGGAGCGATGTCCCAGTTATCCATATAATCCGAGAGGTAACCTTCAATGCAGGTGCCTCCGAAGTGGATCCAACGAAAATCCCAGTATTCCTCCGGAGCACAAAAATAGGAATGCGGAACCGAACAGTCGATGAGGGTGGCATAGCCGGGAGGAAGGGGGATCTCCTTTCCCATATACCGTACGATGCCTGTGCCGTGGGAGGTATACAGCAGCAGATAACTTTTCAGCTTACTGCGGTCAAATACGCCGTAGCCTGGCAGGGAGCGGTAGTGGCCCATGCATTGCACATACATATTCTTTTGTCTCAGTTCCTGAGAAGGCGTAAAGTCTTCCGCCCAGGAATCTTCTTTTAGATATGCATAAGGAATGATCGTTCTCATAGCTACACCATAGCATAAAATGTAGGAATATTGAAAGAGCAATATATTAACATTTTTTGGGCAATATATAGTTATGAATTGCTACGGGGAAGATGATACGATGCAGTTGTAGCAAAAACAAACCGAGGCGACTGATACCTTCCGGGGATACATGTGATTGCAAGATACCTATATTTTGCATCCCATGTTTCAAAGGGAAAGAAAAAGTCACCCGGCATATCGTGGAAAGGGACGAATATGAAGAAGAAATTGATCGCATTGTTATGCGGAACATCCATGGTCATGGGGTTATTGACCGGATGCGGAAGCACAACGGAAAATGCAGCACCTGCAGATCAGGCGCAAACAGCAGAAGTAAAAGAAGAAAGTACACCTCAGGCAGCCGGTACGGATGAAGCTCCCGCTGCGGAGGGAGGCGAGGATTACAGTACACCTCTTCCTTCCGATTATTCCGGAACACTGACCATGTGGGGATGGGATGACCCTTATTTCCAGGCAGTAACACAGGGATTCAACGAGCTGTATCCTAACGTAACCTTTGAATACACACCCATGGCAAACGGCGATACCCTTCAGAAATATCAGACCGCACTTGCTTCCGGCACGGAACTTCCCGATGTGGCATGGGCCATCATCGATTCCAGAGCAAAGGTATATGAGCTGGATATGTGGGAAGATCTATCCGCAGCACCTTATAACTTCGATATCAACGAGGTTATGGAATTCACAAGACCCAGCCTGGTCAACTCCAAAGGCATGGTATGTGGTATCGAACAGTGTATCTGCCCTGCAGGTCTTGGATATCGGAAAGATCTTGCAAAGGAATATCTGGGAACCGACGATCCCAAGGAACTGGAAGCCATGTTCCCTACCTGGGAAGCATTCATTGCAAAGGGCAAGGAAGTATATGAAAAGAGCGGCGGCACTGTATACATGTTCCAGGGTCTGGGCGATGCAGAACAGTTCATCCGTGAGCAGGAAGGCAAGAGCTGGATCGAGGGTAACACCATTAAGATGACCGATGCCCTTCAGCGTTCCATTGAGCTGGCAGCAGAGCTTCGGGACAATAATTGCTGTGATCAGCTGGAAGCATGGAGCAATGCATGGTATGCATCCTTTGGTGAGAGCAATCACATTTTTGTTGGTTGTGCTACCTGGTCCATTGCTTCTCCCATTGCAGCCAATGATCCCAGCGGTGAAAGCGAAGGTCACTGGGGTCTTATGAACACTCCGGAAGGCAACGTTAGTTGGGGCGGTACCTGTATGGGTATCACCAAGACCTGCCAGGATAAGAGACTTGCCTGGGAATTCGTAAAGTATGCATGCCTCTCAACCGAAGGCGCAAAGGCATCCGGCAGCATCGGATATTTCACTTCTGCCATCAAACCCTATGAGGAAGATCCGGAACTGAAGAACTTTACCAGTCCCTGGTTCGGAGATCAGAACCTGGGCGAGATGTTCATCGACGAGATCGCACCCAACGTTACCAGAAGACCTATGAATCTGGATGACAATGCCATTCATGAGACCTTATCTCTTGTAACCACAGCCATGACCAATGATCCTTCCATGACAGCGGAAGCAGCAATGGAAATGCTGAAAGAAGAACTGGAGATGAGACTTCCGGATTACACCATCGAGTAAGGTTAAGACACAGGCGGATATTGCGAGGCAGTATCCGCCTGCATTCAAAATGAGAAAAGGGTATCCACGTGAAAACGAAAAGAAGAAGTTCTCTGGCCAAGTGGCCATACATCTATTTAGCACCGTTTTTTATCAGCTATTTTCTGTTCTTTATTTTTCCCACGTTTTATTCTTTGTTCATCAGTTTTACGGACTGGGATTCTCTGGTGGGAGAAGCAGGAAGGCAGTTTGTGGGCTTTGCCAATTATGTGCGGCTGTTTACCAAAGACAAGCTGTTTTTCAAAGCCATGGGAAATACCTTCCTGTTTATGATCATCTATATTCCTCTGCTGATCATCGGCGGACTGGTGCTGGCAGTGTTACTGTATCAGCTTAAAAGGAGCAGCCGTTTCTTCCAGACGGTGAATATTCTGCCGTATATTACCACTCCCGTTGCCATTGGTGTGATCTTTGCCACATTATTTGACACCACCACAGGTATCGTTAATAAGACACTGGCCCTCATAGGCCTCTTTGACGATCCTGTCAACTGGCTGGGGAATCCTGCCACGGCCAGGTTTATCGTGATCCTGATGATCGTATGGAAGAATTTCGGGTATTATCTTCTGATCTATCTGGCGGGGCTTTCCACTATTCCGGAAGAGATCAGCGAAGCGGCCAAAGTAGATGGAGCCAATGCCTTTCAGGTATTCTGGCGGATCACCGTACCGTACCTACGCCCCATGACTGTTTTTCTGGTACTGACCAGTATCATCAGCGGTTTCCAGTTATACGATGAGCCTTATCTGTTATACAGCAGCCAGAACAGCGTAATGGGAGGTCCCCAGAGGTCCTGTATGACCGCTATTATGTATTTCTACGATCAGACCTTTAAGAGTTCCACCCGCCTTGGTTATGGCGCAGCAGTATCCTACGGGCTGTTTGTGATCATCATGATCGTAAGCATGATCGTATCCAGACTCATTGATAAGAAGGAGCAGTGATCCCATGAAAAAAGTAAAAAAAGTGATCTTTATGGCAGTAGTGATCCTGATCTCACTGGTTTCGGTGATCCCCTTTTATTTCATTCTTTCCATGGCAACCCATGATACGGCAGCCATCTACCGTTCGGAGTTATGGGGCTTTGGGGATCAGCTGCTGGTCAATCTCACCACCATTTTTAACGGCGGCTTTACGGTGTATTACCGGAACACCATCTATGTAGCGGTATTATCCGGGTTTTTCTGTGTGCTGATCAGTGCCATGGCAGCTTACGGACTTTCGGTTTATAAATTTGCGGCCAAAGACGGCATCAAGCGTTTCATCATCGCCAGTATGATGATCCCCGGACAGATCAGTCTCATCGGTTATGCCATTGAGATGCGTCAGCTCCATCTGGTCAATACCCATGCACCCCTGATCTTTACATGGTTCGCTTCGGCTTACGGTGTGTTCTTTATCGTGCAGTACATGACCAATTCCCTGCCCATGGAGCTGATTGAAAGCGCGCGGATCGACGGCTCCGGTGAACTTAGGACCTTCTTCAGCATTGCATTTCCCCTGATCCGCCCTGCGGTAGGAACCTTATTCATGCTGATCTTTCTCTGGTCCTGGAACAACTTCCTTATGCCCAGTACGGTGCTGACGGAAAACAACAAATTCACCATCCCCCTGGGGATCCAGACCCTGTCTACCGCTTATCGGGATGACTGGGGAGCAAGAGGAGCAGCCCTGGCATTATCCGTTATTCCCCTTCTGATCATCTTTGCCATTGGCTCCAAGTACTTTATCAAAGGTCTGGCGGCCGGTGCCGTGAAGGGGTAACATCCACCCAAAGTAACCGTAAACCTTTTACATGAGCGTAAACGTATGAAATATTCTATCTCTGATCCCATGACCAGTATCCTGGATCTGACCAATGTACGAAAGCAGCCCCTGTATGAACTGCCCCGGGAGCATTTCTTCGGAACAAGTCCCGAGGGAACACAGATCGGCTTTAACAATTATTACATGCTGAGAAACGGCAGGCCCTTTTTCGCCATCAGCGGAGAGTGCCATTTCTCCAGAGTGCCCGAGAATCAGTGGGAAGACACCGTGATCAAGATGAAGGCCGGCGGCCTGAATGTGGTGGCGACCTATGTATTCTGGAATCATCATGAAGAAAAGGAAGGACACTTCCGCTTTGACGGCAGAAGAAATCTGCGGAAATTCGTAGAGATCTGTGGAAAGTACGGCATGTATGTGATCCTGCGCATGGGTCCTTTTGATCACGGCGAGGTGCGAAACGGCGGCCTTCCGGACTGGCTGTACGGAAAGCCCTTTGATGTCAGAAGTGATAATGAAGGCTTCCTTGCCTGCACAAGAAAGCTGTACCACCAGATCGCCCTGCAGATCCAGGGCCTTTTATTCCAGGAAGGCGGGCCTGTTATAGCGGCCCAGCTGGATAATGAATACATGCATTCCGGAGCTCCCTGGGAGATGACCACAGGAATCTCCGATGAATGGGTACCTGCAGGAAGGGACGGAGACCGGTATATGAAGAAGCTGCGAACCATGGCAGAAGAAGAAGGGATCCGGCCCCCGTTTTATACCTGCACCGGCTGGGGCGGGGCGGCAACTCCCGCCGATGAGATGCTTCCCTTGTGGGGCGGTTATGCCTTCTGGCCCTGGATGTTTTATCACCGGGACTATGTGCATCCTGCCACTCCGGAATATCTCTACCGGGATAACCATAACGCAGCCGTTCCGGAAACCTACAACTTCACACCAACCTACGATCCGGAGACCAGACCCTATGCCTGCTGCGAAATGGGCGGCGGTATGATGAGCACCTATGCATACCGGTTCCGGTTTCCGTATGAATCGGTGGATGCCATGGCCAACATCAAGATGGGCAGTGGCTGCAATTTCCTTGGATATTACATGTATCGGGGCGGTAACAATCCTGCATCGGAATGCGGGATCTATCTAAATGAAAGCCAGTGCCCCAAAATCTCCTATGATTATCAGGCTCCCATCGGGGAATTCGGACAGCTCCGGCCCAGCTATTTCCGGTTGCGGGCTGTGCACCTGTTTGCGAAGCACTTTGCGGATACCCTATGTGACCTGGTAACGGTGCTGCCGGAAGGCTCCGGGGAGATCGATCCGGCAGATCAGAAGCCGCTTCGTTACTGTGTGCGCAGCGACGGACAAAGGGGATACTTATTTATCAATAACTATCAGGATCATGCGGTATGCAAGGATAAGATGGACCGGTATATTACGCTGAAGCTTTCCGGGGAAAGTCTTACCGTGGGCCCCATTTCCCTGGATGCAGAAGAAAACGCCATCCTGCCCTTTCAACTGGATATGGAAGGCACTCTGCTTAAATATGCTACGGCGCAGCCCTTGTCGGTGCTGCGGGAAGGCGATCAGGTGACGTACATTTTCTTTACTCCTAAAGGGATGGAGAGCCGGTTTGTCTTTGAGGACGGGATCATTACCGCATCCAACGACGGACAGCGTACCTCCTTCTACAAGAAGTGCAGGA
>JAILDL010000203.1 GCA_024689465.1 Lachnospiraceae bacterium | reverse complement strand
CGGAAAAGCCAAGCTCAGTCAGAGCACCGTAAAGCAGATTCCGGTTGGTCTCATACACTGATACATCCGCGGTAATTTCCAGGTTCTCTGCCATCGCCAGCTGAATGAGAGACGCAGGGCAATTACGCCCTGTTCCGCGAGAGATCTGCCCGCACATGTTCACAATCTTCTCTGCGTCCTCACACTTCGGATTAACCGCCAGATAACCGATCCGTTCTCCGGGAACAGACAGGGATTTGGAGAAGGAATAGCACATGATAGTATGGTCATAGTAACCATGGATCAAAGGGGCCTTCTGCCCGTCAAAAACAATCTCCCGATAAGGTTCATCGGAAATGATAAAGACGGTATGCCCATACTCTTTCTCTTTTCTCCTGCATAGCTCTGCCAGCTTCTGCAGCGTCTCATCGCTGTAGACGATGCCGGTAGGATTATTAGGCGAATTGATCAGGATCGCTGCAGTCTTCTCGTTAAAGAGATTCTCCAATGCTGCAAAGTCGATCTGAAATGCCTTTGTGTCCGGCGGAACTACTTTGAGAATCGCTCCTGTTCCGGTCACATATGGACCATACTCCGGAAAGTAGGGTGCAAAGGTCAGTACCTCTTCCCCCGGTACCGTAACTGCCCGCAAAGCATGGGCAATGGCACCTGCTGCCGCAGAAGTCATAAAGATATCCTCTGCCACATAGGGCAGGCCAAAACGACGGCTTAAGGAATCCGCTACTGCTTTCCGCACGGAATAGATGCCCAGACTGGGACTGTATCCGTGAAGCTTCATAGGAGCTTCCTCCTGTAACAGCCGGATCATGCTGGCTGTAAAGGACTCCGGAACCGGCACGGAAGGATTGCCAAGGCTAAAATCAAACACGTTCTCATACCCGATCTGCCGGCCTCTGTCCCTTGCAAACTCGGACAGCATACGGATCACGGATTTTCCCTGTAGCATTTGCTCATACTGTGGTGATAACATGGTTATTCCTTCCCGGCCTCCACTTTTTCCTTCTTTCGGATGCCAGCACGATAGAACAGATAAATGGCTAAAAACAGACTGCTACCGATATAGCTCCACTGATTGGTATTAAAGCCCTGCATGATCGGCATATAGGATAAGGCCAGAAAAGCTAAAGGCAGGATCCCTGCATAGTGTACCAGTCGTTTCCCTGACAGGAGCATGCAGTTTACGCACACGGCAAAAAGCTGCAACACGATGATCATAACAAACAGCCAGCCAAAGGGGCTGTGTAAATGCTGAAAATAATTAAATTTTCCATTGGTTGTAAAGTTGGACTGTAGATACAGCACGTGCATACGAGGATTGGTGGCATAGAAGATGATCGCTAATACGTCCAGTCCCAGCATAACTGCTTTTACCCAACCTTCCAGTGTACTTTCCCGATATTCGGATACGGCCAGCAGAGCAAAAAAAGGCACCAGACACTGCGTTGCGTAAACGATCAGGCCCCATCTGTAATTAGGCACCAAATTCATTTCCCGTAGTTGGAAGATATAGGCCACAATGCCTACCAGTGCCAGCATCTGCGCCAGCATGGTATAAACTCGGGCCATCCCGCTGCGCATGGTCATGATGGCAAACATTCCAACGATGCAGATCACCACACCTGCATATTCCATTAATCGAAACACTTCAAATAAACGCATCATAAAAAGTCAATCCATCTCTTTCTTCAGCCGGTAGAAGTCTCCCAATGCTTTCCATCCGATCTTGATGATCTTGGGAATATTCAAAGAGTTTATCCCTGCAGTACGGGGCTTAAAAGAAATCTCTTTAAATACCATTTTCTCCTTGTTGTGTGCATAGTAAGTAACCAGCATGATATTCGGGAGATTGTAGTCTTTCGGCATTTTGTAGAGGTATTTTTCTACAGTCTTCGCTTCCATCAACCGGAACGGAGCATTGGCATCCGGAACACGTACGCCAAAGTATAGTTTCAGCAGGAAACAGACAACCTTTTCCACAAACGCACGGTCTTTTCCATCCCCTCTGACAGTTCTGTTGCCAAAAATTCCGGCATAGTCATTCCTTGCTTCCCAAAACGCATCAAACTCTTCCGGATTGGTCTGTCCATCGGAATCGGTCTGAAAAATATAATCCGCACCCTGTTTTATAGCATATTCATAAAGTGCTATCACCTTAGGGCCATGATATTGGTTGTCATTTTCCAGGACCTCTAATTGCGGAAACCGCTCCTTTAAAGAAAGTAATATTTCGTGGGTACGGTCTTTGCTGCCCTTGTCAGCGATCACCAGCCGTGAGTTTTCTGACTTACCCTTTAGCTTTGGATACCACTGTTCCACTACTCCCATGATATTCTCTTCTTCATTGTAGGCAGGCATAACTATATACAATGTATCCATAAACGTTTTCCTCACATAAAAACAGGAGCAAGCCCGCTAATTACGATGCTTGCTCCTAATCAGTATAAATCTAGTCTTCCGTCCAGGCAAGGGCACATTTCACTGCCTTTTTCCAGCCCTTTACCAGTTTTTCCTGCTCTTCCTGCTCCATGGTAGGTTCGAATTTCC
>JAILDL010000080.1 GCA_024689465.1 Lachnospiraceae bacterium | reverse complement strand
AAACGGGAAGCACCTTTGAACAGTATGAAATCTCGGATAGAAAGCAGTGGGAACAGATCCGGGAAGCTTATTACCAGAATACGCAGATCCTCATTGCGCTGCCTTTGTATGTGGAGTGCATTCCGGGACTTCTCATGGAATTTCTGGAAACTCTTAAAAAGAGAGAGGACGGAGCTAGCATGTCTTTCCTTTTGCAAAGCGGCTTTGCGGAAGGATGTCAGCTGCGCTGCGGGGAAGCCTACCTGGAAAAACTGGCCGGGTATCTGGGCTGCAAATACGGCGGAACCCTTGTAAAAGGGGACAATTTCAGTATAAGATTTATGGGAGGAGAGACCGTCTCCAAAATCACAGGTGCCTATACAGAAATGGGCCGGGAATACGGGAAAACGGGCACCTTTTTCTCCGATCAATGTAAGGCGTTTACCGGGCCGGAGATCCTGCCCTTCCATGTGCGCGTGATGGTTGGATTCTTTCAGCTGATTCTTCAGAAAAAGCTGTTTGGAAAGATCGCTGCAGGCTGGGGCTGCACGAAGCCGCTGGATGATCAGCCCTACGCATGAACGCTCGGATGGTGTTTAACCTGAAGAACAATTGTGAATCCCAACCTGATAGAAATACTTGAATCCTCAGATTGGATCAGGAAAGTTCAATTGGATCGAATTTCAGATCAGACAAAACAGAATCCGATATCGAGCAAAGAAGATAAAAACAGCCGGAGAGAAATCCCGGCACAGAATACTAACCATGGGACGAAAAGCAAAGATTACAAAAGAAATGGTGCTGGAAGCAGCCTATGAACTGTTAGAGGAAAAGGGGATCGGTGCAGTGGGGATCAAGCCCATTGCCGCAAAGCTTGGGTGTTCTACCCAGCCGGTTTCCTGGATCTTTGGCAGCATGACGGAACTGAAAAAGGAGCTGTTTTTTTATGCGGGACATAAGCTGTACGATTCCATGCAGGAAGTGCTGCAGATTGAGGACCCTATAGAGGCCTTCTACGCAAGTGGTGTGCAATACATCAGCGGAGCCATGGAGCATCCCAATGTGTTCCGATTTGTCAACGTGGACGATCCGGAGCTGACCATCGGAGAGCGGGTTTACGGGGAAAACACCATCTTTGATCTACAGTTTAACAAGTATGCGGCAGAGGTACTTACAGAGAAATATGATATTTCCCCGGAGAAGATCGGCGAAACGGTGCGGGACGTCGTGATCTATACCCATGGTCTGGTCATGATGATGATGTTTGACTCCTTCAAACTGCCGAAGGAAGAAGCCTGCCGGATGATGCTTTCCGTGGGGGAAAAGCTGCTGCAGGAGATCGGGATTGACATTTCGGGATATGCGGAGCGGCTGAATGATAAATATTACAAGATGATCCGGTGAATATATACAGGTAATATTTGTTCTGCAAACAGAAAAAAGCGCAGATAGGCCTTGAAAAAGTTGGGATACGCACAACGAAAAGTATTGTAATTGGGGTAAACGGGGGTACAAAAGATGGAAAAACAGCTGTACATCAAGGAAATGCGGCCGGGGATCTTTCTCCTGGACGAAGCACATGAAGCCACAGGGTATCTGGTTGTGGGAAACGAGAAGGCCTGTGTCATCGATACCATGAACGGGTACGTGGATCTGTATCAGGCGGTGCGGAACATCACGGATCTGCCCCTGATCGTTGTAAATACCCACGGACATCCGGATCATATTTACGGAAATATTTACTTTGAGGAAGCCTATATCCATCCGGCGGACTTAGAGCTTGCCCGGATGTTTGAGAAGGAACCGGACTTTATTAAGGAGTGCGAAGCATACCATTTGTGTATGCCGCCTTTTAAGACCATCAAAGAAGGGGATGTGATCGACCTTGGGGGCCGCCATCTGGAAGTATTTGAACTGCCAGGCCATACGCAGGGAAGTATCCTGCTCCTGCTTGCGGAAGAGCGGATCCTGTTTACAGGTGATGCCGTAAACCACCATCTGTGGATGCAGCTGGAAGGCTGTGCTTCCATTGAGGAAATGATGGGTAATCTGGACCGGGTAATGTTTCTGGAAACCAGGGCAGATAAGATCCTGCACGGACATGCCCGGGACTTTGATGACATTTCTCTGATGCGTTGCCTGCGGGAAGGCGCAAGGACGCTGGTAGAAGGAAAGACAGAGAAAGATATGCCCTATCACTACTTTGGAGGGGAAGTGAAGCAGCATCCCTTTGACTGTCTTCCGGATCGGTACTATCAGCAGGCGGATCATGTGATCTGTTATGATCCGGAGAATGTGCGAAAA
>JAILDL010000176.1 GCA_024689465.1 Lachnospiraceae bacterium | reverse complement strand
TTCAGCATAGTTTTTCCAGGACTTAATGCTAAAAGTCTCTAAATCAGGGAAATCTTGCATTAAGTTCTACAGACTGATATTCGCTATGTTATACTTTAACTGTTCTTAGATGAATCTTTCAGTAAAAACGGCTTTAAGATCACATCGTCTGGCGAGATTCTGTGATAATGTAAAGCTGCCAAGAAATCTTTCCCAAGTAGCAGCTTGGAAAGCTCATATGGCGTTGCACCATTAAGGCTCTTTCTTGGATAGTTATTGATATGATTCATCATCAAATGGATTTCCTTTTGGGAAAGGCCTTCCAGGCTTTTCCCTTTAGGTAAAACCATGCGGATAAATTCATGGTTTTTCTCTACCATTCCCTTTTGCCAGGAGCAGTACGGATCGCAGTAAAAAAGCTTAGTTTTGATCTCTCCATATTGATCCGCTTCAATAGCGTAGGGGTTGCCGAATTCAACGCCTCGGTCGGTCAAAATAACCTGGAAATACTTTTGAAAGGCTGCAATACCAACCTGCTCAGAAAGGGCGTTTAATGCGTTGATTACAGCTTCCTGCGTATGGTTATCCAATAAGATAGCGATCATGAACGTTGATTTGCGATAAAGGAGCGTAAGGAGGCATTTATCGTCTGTTATCGTACCTATAACGGTATCCATTTCCCAGATATTCAGATCCGGATTCTCCTCGTTATATTTCTTGAAATCAGCGTACGTTCTGCCAGCAACAAACTCTTGAAAACTCCTGGCTCTGGGACCATGATAATACCTTTGTTTGAACCGCACTTTACGGGGCATATCGATATTTCGGGCGGTCAGATAGCAACGGTCCACATATCCATATAAGGTACTTTCTGAACAGGGCAGCTCATCCTTGTGTTCCATATATATTGCCCGGATGGAATGACCTTTAAAGAGGAGAGGAGAGACTATATTATCGAGTTTCTCCATTTCTTCCGGGGTAAGCGATATTCCAGACCTTGACTCTTTTAGTTTATCCTCATAGATGACCTGAGCTCTTTTGGCCTGGTATCTGAATTTGATAGAGAAATTCTCTCTACAATGAGATGCATTTTTACATCCGTTACATACATATGGAGACGTACAAAGGGCTTTGCAAATGTAATCTACAAAGTCCGGGCAATGTTCAGAATCGCACATTATATTGCAGCCCCGGCATACATATTCACGGCACTTCTTACCTGTTTCCATCTGATATATACATTCAGTAGAGTCAAACTTTTTTGTGCAGTAAGGCTCGTGGTAGAGCTTGTTACAGGATTTATGTGGAGCGCCTGCAGAAATATATCGATTACGCTTTATTTCCCGTACAACAGATGAATCGGGCCGGTTGAGCTTGAGGGCTATCTTATGGATCGGTTCCCCTTTGTTTAACAGTTCTTCAATGATAATCCTTTCTTCAAAAGTTAAATGTTTTCGTTTCATGACTACCTCCATGTATTTTGGATGGCAATCAATCTGTAGAACCCTAATTCTAGATTAGCTATAAACAAGAATTATTTACAAGGGTAAATGCAATATTAAAGTTTATATTGCATTAAGTATTGGAATATTGCTTTAAAATATCTATTTTACGGCGTAAGTCCTAACTGCCACAGCTAATACGTATTATTCGTTAAACTTGTCTTTTGCGAATAGTTATATATCGCGTTTAAAAGCTCCCTGCTTCTTTGCAAGGAGCTTTTTAGATCATATTGCGGTTTATTCCAACATGATTACCATCAGTTTCCGCGGATCACACGGGTTGCACCGGCTTTTTCAAAGTCTTCCACAAACTGACAGATCAGATCTGCGGAACCATCCAGGCCAAGGATACCGGAATTGATGGTCAGATCATAACTGTCGGAGCGTCCCCATTTCTTGGAGGAATAATAATTGTAATAGCTCTGACGCTGTTTATCCTTCTTACTGATCATATCCAGCGCAGCTTTTTCGGTCTTAAGATCCGGGAAACGCTTCAGAACGTTTTCCACACGGAACTGCTCATCTGCATTGATGAAAATGTGCACACAATTGGTACGGTCCGCCAATGCATAATCGGCGCAGCGACCTACGATCACACAAGGACCTTCATCGGCGATCTTCTTGATGGCATCAAACTGAGCCAGAAAGATCTTGTGGGAAATGGGCATATCCATAAAGGATGATGCATTATAGCCAAAGGAATAGGTGTCCATAACCAGATTATACAGAAATGAATTGGTTGGCTTTTCGTCATTGCTGGCGATCATCTCTTCGCAGAAACCACTCTCCTTTGCGGCTCTGCTGATCAGCTCCTTATCATAGCACTGAATCCCAAAATGTTCAGCAACCTTTACGCCGATCTCCCTTCCTAATGATCCAAACTGGCGACCGATGGTGACGATTGTTTTCATGTGAGCCAGCCTCCCTTCTGAATTTGATACTTATATTATAATGGATAGATGCTGCTTTCGCAAACTAAACTGTGAATTTGATGAATTGTATTTGCATTTCAACCAAAAAACGATTTTAACCGCAATTTTATCAACGTGTTCTTCTTCGAAGTGTTTCCAGCAGATCTTCAAAATAGGCCGGCAAAGGCGCTGTTACTTCCAGGTACTCTCCTGTTTTCGGGTGCTGAAAGCCCAAAACATAAGCATGTAATACCTGCCCCTGGGTTTCAAAGGAATTCTTTCTCCGGCCGGCATAAACCGGATCTCCCAGAACCGGATAGCCAATGGAAGCCATGTGTACGCGGATCTGATGGGTCCTGCCGGTTTCCAGAGTGCATTCGATATAGGTATAGCCGTCAAAACGTTCCAGAACCCGATAATGAGTAGTGGCATCCCGGCCGTTTACGACCCCTACAGCCATCTTTTTACGATCTTTGGGATCTCTGCCTATGGTCTTGTGGATCGTGCCTGTATCGTCCTTTAAGACACCATAAACGATGGCGCGATATTTCCGGGTGATGGAATGGACACTGAGCTGCTGGGCCAGAACCATATGGGCGGCATCGTTTTTGCAGATCACAAGGGATCCGGTGGTATCCTTATCAATCCGGTGCACGATGCCGGGACGGATCTCTCCGTTGATCCCGGAGAGGGAATCCCCGCAATGATATAAAACGGCATTGACCAGGGTATTGTCTTCATGTCCCGGAGCCGGGTGGACCACCATATCCTTGGGTTTATTCACGATCAGCAGATCTTCATCCTCATAGAGGATATCCAGCTGAATGTCCTGAGGAAGGATCTCCACGGGTTTGGCTTCCTGCAAAGAAAGCAGGATCTCATCTCCTGCTTTCAACACATAATTTGCCTTAATGCTCTTTCCGTTTACGGTAGCATCCCCATCCTTGATCAGTTTCTGGATGTGACTGCGGGAAAGGGCAAGATCCTCCCGTTCGGACAGATATTTATCAATTCGATTGCCGCTATCTGTGGCTTCAATGATTCGTATGACTTCCATAAGGTTTCTTTATTTCGATTGGTCTGACTTTCCTTAGGTTATTTTATTTTGCTTCCCGGATCTTATTCGCGGAAAAACTGAGGAAATAGAAATCCTCTTCCTTATAGTGGAATAAGATCACAATGACCAGTAAAGTGGTTGCCACACTGACATATATATCTGCCACATTAAAGATGGGAAAATTAATGATCACAAAATATATGAAATCCACCACATAATCCTGACGGATCCGGTCGATCATATTTCCGATGGCACCGGCTGCGATCAGGGTTAAAAGTACATGCAGCATGGTATAGCGCTTGGAATAGGGGATCTTATACAGAACATATACGATCAGGGCCAGGATCAGAGAGGCGATGATCACAAAAAAGATCTTCTGATTCTGTAACATCCCAAAGGCAGCCCCCTGGTTTTCCAGGTAATGCAGCTCCAGCCATCCGGGGATCAGAACGATGGCATCCTGATTTTTCAGATGCAAAACAGACAGATATTTGGTGACCTGATCCAATACCAGAAGCGCTACAAGGGCGATCACATCTTTGATCAGTAGTCTTTTCTTTTCCAGTTGCATATTAATCTTCTCCCGGTTTGTAGATGACCTCTTTTAAGGCATCCAGGATATCTTCATCGGTAACAGTGGTATCTATAAAGGATCTGCCGATGTGCTTTAACAAAATGAATTTCCGTTCCTTATCCGATACCTTCTTGTCGGAATAGGTATTGCGCAGCACTTCCTGCTCATCCAGATCGGTAATGGAGATCGGCAGATGGAAGGGAACGAACATATCCCTTATCTCCAGAAATTCATCCTTATCCATGTAGCCGTGTTTATAGGAAATAAAGGCGGCACATACGCTGCCGAGTGCAACGCATTCTCCGTGAAGCATTTCGAAATTTTTGGCCTTTTCAATGGCATGCCCGATGGTATGACCAAAGTTTAAAAGTGCCCGGTCTCCCTTCTCCGTAGGGTCCTTTTCCACAACTTTGCGTTTCCAGTCGCAGCTGGTATAGATCATCTGAGAAAGGATCTCCGGATCCCGCTCTTCGATCTCATAATAATTCTCGATCAGCCAGCTGTAGAATTTGGCATCCTTAATGAGACCGTATTTCATGGTTTCCGCAAAGCCGGATGCAAACTGACGGTCATCCAGGCTCTTTAACATCCCCAGATCCATATAGACCAGGAGAGGCATATTAAAGGCACCGATCATGTTTTTATACTGCTTAAAGTCAACGCCCGTCTTTCCGCCCACGGAACTGTCCACCTGGGCAAGAAGGGTCGTGGGAATCTGGATGTAATCGATCCCCCGAAGGTAGGTTGCGGCAATAAAACCGGTCATATCCCCAACAACACCGCCACCTAATGCGATCAGAAGACCGCTCCTGGTCACATGATTTTCAATCAGGAATTCATAGGCACTTTCAATGGTGGAAAGGTTTTTATTGGTTTCTCCCGCAGGAAGTACAAACTTAATTACTTCCTTGCAATCCTTTGTAATGGATTTTACTAATTTTTCGCCATACAGCGGATCCACATTGGAATCCGTGATGATCACAACGGTCCTCTCCTTCGATCCAAAGTTTTCCAGGTAGGCATGAAGATCCTTCATTCCCTCCGTGATCACAATATCATATAAGGTTTTGGAACCTTGTTTTACAGGTAAGATCTTGGTTTCCATGAAATGCTCCGTTCTGTTTAAAATTGCAAAAAAATCCTGTCGGCGCGTACCGACAGGATGGGATTAAAAGTCGTTGTTTTTCACCGGTACATCAAAGGAGCCACCGAATATCTCCTGAAAGTCACCGGAAATATCTACACTGGCCGGTGTAATGATGAAAATATATTGAGAGATCTTTTGCAGATTCCCGCGGATAGCATAACAGGATCCGGAGGTAAAGTCGATGATACGCTGTGCTACCTTCATATCCAGGCCCTCCAGGTTCAGTACAACCGTAGTACCTAACAATAAGGTATCGGTTATCTCTCTGGTATCCTCAACGGAATTGGGACGGATCACACATACTTCCATGTTATCATTTCTCTTAACGGTCTTCATCTGAGAAACCTTGTTACCGGAAGCCGCTTTTCTGGGAGCCGGTGCGGGTTTCTCCCGTTCAGCAGGCTCATCATCGTCATCCAGATAACTCTGTCTGGAAGGTTTTACCTGAGCCAGTTTCACAGGTTGCTCTTTCTTTGGAGGATCTTCCTGAAAATCATCCTCATCATCCATATATTCGTCATCTAAATAATCTTCATCATCTTCGGGGCCGTCCGTCAGCTTGATGGAGTTTATGAATTTATCTAAAACGCTCATACAACGCCTCCCATACTACAGTATTATTATCATTGTTTTGCGTTTTTCTGTCAACCAAAGAGCCACAATTTCTTGTTGTTTTTTCAGATATCACACAACATATGGGCATAAATATTACAAAAGTATTAAACAGTCAGGTGAATAACGAAAAATAATACATCCCGGAGCATCATTCGTAAATAAAATCATTTTCTGCTACAGAATCTGCTTCCAACGCGATGTAATCGTATTCATTTAAGCCATAGGATGTATTGGACTTAACAATGGAATAGGCTTCATTGGAATACAGCACCGTGATCTGCCGAAAATCCGCATATCCCTTGTTGATGTTATAAACACCTACCAACGAAGCCTGCCTGCTGACCGTCTCCGTATCCGCAGAATCCACTTTGTGCAGGATATCGCCGATGTGCAGGGCACTCTCATCAATATAGTAATAATCGTCATCCGGAGAATCCGTATCTCCGGGAGACTCGCCGTAAACCTGTACGATGACGGTTTCCGTGGTTTCCGTACCAGCCTCTGTAAAAGCTCTGCGCAGAACCGATGCGTGATCCACGCTGTCTGCATTCAGAACATAGGACTTGGGGATCAGGAAGAAATTCTTCTCCACAATGGAGGAATTGGGGATCTTAAGTCCCTCTTCCGTATCGAGAAGCAGCTCCACATCCAGAAAACGATCGGTACAGTAATTGACCATATTGCTGGTCAGCTTTAACTGCAGAAACTGTGTCCCGTCACTGCCGGTAATAAGTTCACAGGTAGCACGGGTAGTATATTGATCCTGCAGAAATTTTACCCTGCAGGCTGTGATCTGATTTTTGATCAGATTATTGGCACGCTCTTCATCGATCGGTGCAACCAGGGTCCAGTCATCGCTTCGCACCAGCTTATAAACCGGATCACCGGCAGAAACCAGCTCCACGCCCACCAGTTGTTCCTTTTCGTATTTCAGCTCATCGAAATCCTCAGCAGAAAGCCCTGTAGGAGTACGGTCTTCGTATCCGTCCACGAAGTAGGTAACAATACCGGACTGGGAAGCATATTTCAAGTTGACCAGAGCGGAATCTTCAGCGGATAAGGCATTTAACGTATCCCATACCGCTGCGCTCTCCATACGGAGAACAGAGGCATGAACCTTGTATTTGAAATCATAAACCGCGGAGAACTCCGAAGGGGAATAATCCGACTGGAAATTCATGGCATTGGTCCGCAGTTCCCGAAGATCATCATCGGAAAGGGAACTGTTCAAGGTGCCGCTATTGGCATCCAGGGAAGAATGCAAAGAGCCGGTTTCATCCACCGCATAGACCAGGTTTCCTACTGCTACACGCTGTCCTTCGGAAACAAAGTAGTTGATATAACCGTTATCCTCCGAAGAGATGATCTCTTCATTTCGCAGGGCTATGCCCCGGTATACATTGTTGACACTTAAGGAACCCACACGAACTTCATAGCCGCTCATAGGGGAGGAACGAAAATACAGTACCACACAGATCATCACATAGATAAAAATGACCGCAAAAATAATGAGACCAATGTTAATGTAATTGCGTCTCTTATACCGGTTAAAATTCGTGATGGAAGCCTGATTGTTACGTTCACCCATGATTCTTTTCAAAAATAAGCCTCGGAGCTTCCTCCGAGGCCATTCCTTTTTACAGATTGTACTTTCTCTTACAGAGCGATGATCACTTTATCTTTTACACTCTCAGGTAATTCGGTCTGATCCATAGAAACACTGACAACAAAATCGACATCAAAATTCTTGCTGATGACTTCCAGCTTTTCGATGGTGGGAACAATGTCCTTATCTTCCAGACAAGCAATCTTAAGGAAGCTGTCCAGATACATCTGCTGAAGATCATGATCCTGAGAAATGATGCCGCTGATAAAACCTGCAAACTCGTCTGCATTCTCAATGCAGTAATCCAATACATTGATGAGACGAACCTTGTTATTTAATTCGTACATATGCTTTGTACTCTTATCAAGATAAACAATGTTGCCCTGTACGGTCTTGATCTCCTTGTTTACCTTGTCCAATAATTCTTTTGTCTTGCCCTTACCCTTCTTACCTACGATTAACTGAACCATAAGAGAGACCTCCTGATGTGTATATTGTTAGCTCCAAATACACCATGAGCTATAGAATTATTATAAGGGAATACCCTGTAAAAAACAACCGATAAAACCACCGAAAACGAACCTGAAATAGTATGAAAAACCACTATGGAATAAGTCCCAGAAGTTTCGTCATGTCTTCATAACAGGAATCTCTGGATTCGGATTTCATGACAATGGCGATATAAGGATTCCCGGAAGTATCCTTGGCAAGCAGGATCAGACAATGTCCCGCCGCATTGGTCGTGCCGGTCTTTCCACCGATCACGGTGACACCTTCCGGTGCGGCATAACCGTCGGAACGAAGGAACAGATTGGTGGTCTTTACGGAAATCGTCTTCGCTTCCCCGTTTTTATCGTAATACACCGTTTCATACGCCGGCATGGAAATGATCTCGGTAAATTCCGGATATTGCATGGCGGCATTCATGATCAGATACAGATCATAGGTGGTCACATAATGGGTTTCATCCGACAGACCGTTGGAATTGGAAAAATTAGACTTAAAACATCCTAAAGAGGAAGCTTTATCGTTCATCAGCTGGGAAAAACCGTTTAAGGTCATCCCGTAATGTTCTGCGATCAGATTGGCCACATCATTCGCTGAATATAACAGCAGGATATGCAGTGCCTGGTCCAGGGTCATGGAATCCCCGGGCTTTAGACCGGCAAGCTGGGCACCGGATTCATTGATCTGAACGCCGGTGGTAGCGGTCAGCACATCATCGGGCGATCCGATATCCAATGCAACCAGAGCAGTCAGGATCTTGGTGAGGGATGCGGGATACACCTGTTCATGCATATTTTTGGCATACAATACCGTATGCCGGTTAATATCAAACAGAGCAGCCGCGCCTGCATTCAAGGACAGGCTGTTCGTATTGACATTGCTTTCTCCCACACACAAAGAAGAAGAAAAAGCAGATGCTCTTTCTTCGCTGACGTCTTCTTTTAAATTGTAACAAGAAACAGGATTATTAGTAGAAAAAGGCATAAGAACCGTACTGTTTCCACAGCCCTGCAGCAGGAAAACAGTACAAAGCCATATGCAGATCAGAACGGATTTCTTACTTGTACATTTCACGCCACTCTAAATCTCCTCTGTCCAGGGATTTGATCAAAAGCTCCGCAGAGGCCAGATTGGTAGCCAAAGGAATATTGTGAACATCACATAAGCGGAAGATATTGTTGACATCCGGTTCATGAGACTTGGGATTTAAGGGATCCCGCAAAAAGATGACCAGATCGATCTCATTATGTTCGATCTGGGAACCGATCTGCTGCTCTCCGCCCAGATGACCGGCCAGATACTTATGAATGCTCAGATTGGTAACTTCTTCTATCAGACGACCGGTGGTACCGGTTGCAAATAACTCATTCTTACTTAAGATGCCGCGATATGCGATACAGAAATTCTGCATCAGTTTTTTCTTAGCATCATGCGCGATCAATGCGATATTCATACGCTAAATAGCCCCCAAGTGTATTTCTATGATAATTAATTGTAAACCATTTAATAAAAAATACCAATAGAATGTTGCATTTCTGTTACTGACGGATCTGCTTTCCCTGCAGACGGACATTTAAAACAAACCCGATCCCCGCATAGCAGGAAACAAGGGATGTTAAGCCGTAACTTACGAAAGGAAGAGTCAAACCGGTAACCGGCATCAGCTGGGTACAAACGGCGATATTCAAAAAACCCTGAAATCCGATCATCGCCGAGACGCCCGCGGCGATCAGCGTCCCCGCCAGATTGGACGCTCGTTTGGCCACCAGGGCACATTCGATGGCAATGGAAAACAGCAGGATGATGATCACGGATGCACCGATAAATCCCCACTCCTCTCCGATCACAGCAAAGATAAAGTCGGTCTGCGGCTCGGAAATAAACCCGCCGCCCTGTACGGAATTGACTTCTCCCCGGGAATATCCTTTTCCCAGAAGCTGACCGGAACCGATGGCCATAACGGAATTGTTCTGCTGATATGCATCATCGTTTACATATTCCGCAGCGGTGGGATTTAAAAACGCCAGAATACGGTTCTTCTGGTACTGTTCCAGAATATCGGAACCGGGCTGCAGGATCAGATACAGGATGATGATGGCGGATGGCACCACTACCGCGATGGTTCCAAGGAGGAACCGCAGATCGAATCCGGAAACAAACATCATGACTGCGAATACGATCATCACCACAATGGAAGTGGAAAGATCCGGCTGCTTATAGATGGCGTAAACAGCGATCAGAACCAGAACGAAACAGAGTACATAAAACAGGAAGGACTTTAGTTTCTTCTGATTTTTATACAGGAGCTGCGCAAAAAACAGGATCAGAAAGATCTTAGCAGGCTCCGAAGGCTGAAAACGGATACCGAACAGGTTGATCCAACGTTGTGCACCGTGGGAATCCGAACCAAAGGCACTGGTGGTGACCAGAAACAGAAAGATCAGATTGATCACATAGTAGAACCAGTAGAATTTTAAGATCAGGTTGTAATCAAACAACGACAGGACAACCATGATGATAAAACCGATGGCAGCTCCCAGGATCTGCTTGCTCTGCACAGACTCTTTGGCGGAACCGATGGCGATGATGCCAAGGATCGTTAAAAGCAGCACCATGAGCACTAATTTAAAATCATAATTTTTGATGGATAACTGACGCATTGCTAAAACGAGACTCCATTATAGTTTTGCAGAGATCACCAGGATCATGCCTCTGTCCTTACGGGCGATCTGATAAGCTCCCTTACGGCCGCCGAACAGACCCTTCTGAGGCTTACTGTTTAAGGACATACCGCCGATCTGCAGATGCTCCGGACACATATCCAAGGCGATCACATAATTCTCACTGTTTTCATCTCCGTAGCCGGCATGGGCTGTGCCGGATAAACGTCCAAGGACGAGAATGTTCTTGGCAGAGGTCACGCTGGCCCCCTCTTCCACATTCCCGATGACTACAATGTTGTGGGCAGAATAAAAACTATCTCCCTGCTTCAGGGAATGATCGATAAACTGGGCATCCGGAAGGCGACTCTCGATCATGGATCCGGTATTATCTCCCTCCTTTTTCGGAAGAAAATCCGGAACATCAAACTTTCCACCATCCGTAAGAACTTCTTCCGGAAGCGTCTCCTCGGAAAAACTGCCTTTTTCATAAACGGTTTCTTCTTCCGTATCTTCCGATAAATCCGATTCTTCACTGAAAGAAATGGCATCCAGGTCATCTTCTGTTTCCGGATATTTGTTCTGCATACTTTCAAAATACGTTCCGTCAATACTGGTGATATGCAGATAAGATGCCTCTTCGATCGTTTTTCCTACAGCTGTTTTTTCTTCTTCGGAAAGCTCTCTTCCGTCAATGGTCAGTGCAATCTGTGCCCCACCAAAGAATGCACTGGATTCTTCAAAACGCTCCCGGATCTCTGCCAGCAGCTGGTCAAAGGAAATCTCTGCATCCAGCTTTAAGGAGATCCCGTCCGGTGAACTTTTTACTATCACATGTTGCGGTACGGTTTTGATCATCTCTTCCTCCCTTTTATCAGAATCCTATACAATATAAATCTAATGATTATTATAAACCTCTTTGCACGGTTTTTCCGTCTTTTATCAGTCGTTTCCGATGGCAGCTCCGGTTGCGGAATCTGCCGTACCGCTTAAGATCTCCTCTTCATCGTCCAAATGGTAATAATAGGCCAGGACTCTCTCCGTGGTCTGTGCCGCATAGTCGGAAGAATAACCAAAGGCAATACGGGTCGCAATGGCGATCTGCGGACTCTCATAAGGCGCATAAGCTACGAACAATGCATGGTTTGGACGGGAGGAGGACTGCTGCGCCGTACCGGTCTTTCCGGCTACACCGATGGGATAATCTGCAAAGTAGCTTTTGGATTCCACTACCTTCTTCATGCCTGCGTGAATGGCATTCCAATAGGAATCCTCCATCATATCCATGGTATTGCGAACCTTGGGCTGGTATTCGATGAGCAGGTTTCCGTTGTGATCGCACAGACGGTCCAACAGGGTCAGGTCATAACAGGTGCCGGAATTGGCTACGGTGGTCACATACCGCGCCAGCTGCGTTGTCGTATAGTTGTTGGTACCCTGACCAATGGCGGAACGCACAGGATCCTTATCGGAAATCTGCGGCGCATATTCTTCGATCTCGATACCGGAACGATCGTTAAGACCATAGTAACCGGCATATTCGCCCAGGGTGTTAAGACCCAGTTCCGAATCGTAGGATCCGTTTCGGGTGGCCAGACGATAGCCCACTTCGTAGAAGAAATAGTTGCAGGAATTCTGAATACCGCCGGATACGTTCAGGTTTCCGTGGGTACCTCTTGGATAGATCCAGCACTTCGGCCCGTTGTCCGGATCGATCTTGGTAAAGATACCGGTACAGTTGATCCGCTCTCCCGTGGTGATCACACCTTCACACAATCCTGCGGTGGCGGAAACCATCTTAAAGGTGGAACCCGGCGCCGTACGCTCCTGGGTTGCAAAGTTAAACAAAGGGGTGGACTGATCGCTTTGCAGCTTGGCATAATAAGCAGCATCCACACCGTTTGCCATACGGTTATTGTCATAGCTGGGATAGGAAACCAGGGCCAGCACATCGCCGCTGTTTACATCGGTGATGACAATGGAACCGGAACAGGGATCCAGGGCCAGCTGTGCAGGGGTGATATCCAGATTGGTGATCAGGCCTACCATAAAGGCATAGGCACTCTTTTGCCCGTTAAACAGCTTATCCCGTTCTTCATCTTCGATATCGATCAGGTTCTGTTCGCACAGGATCTCGCAGACCTCCCGGCCGCTGACCACATCGCTCATGATCATGTACTTATACAGACGCTTGGTAAATGCTTTACTGGTATTTAACTGGGTAAAGATATAATCCACCAGATGATCGTAGATCTCTTCGGAATCCGAATACTGATCCTCCAGATTCAGTCTGGTGGTATCGATCCATCCCTTGGAAATACAATAGTGCAGATATTCGTAAAGGGATATGGTTTCATCCGTTCTCCAGGCAATATAAGTAGCGTCCTCCCGGTCGATCAGAGAAGAAACCAGAACCCCTTTGTCGGTGATCATGTTAACAATATAGCTCTGGTAGTTCTGATATTCCTTGGAAAGCTTGTTATAAACCGTTTTCTGGTCATAAAACTCCTGCCGTAAACGATCAAAAACCAGATCCTTACGGGTCAGATACTTTTCATATACTTCCGCCTCCGTATCGCCGGCCGTAGGATCACCGAAATGATCTGTATCGATGACGGAATTGTCGATCAAAGCAAAATACACGTCATAAATAGGGATCTTGATATCCGCACTGGAGGAATTCTCCCGGGCATTATACTCTTTTGCATTAATGATTTTGGAAACAACGATACCGGCGATCTTCTGTTCCAGGATATCGTAGGCTGCGATCTGCAGATCCCGGTCCAGGGTCAGATACAGATCGTTTCCCGCAACCGCTTCCGTACGGGACAGGATTTCCTGTACCTTACCGGTATTGTCTACATAAAGGGTTTCGGAGCCTTTGGTTCCGTGCAATTGTGTTTCCATAACATTTTCGATACCGGCTTTTCCAACGATATCATTCATGCGATAGGAAGGGTCGTTTTGCTGAAGGGTTTCCAGTTCGGAGGAGGAAACCTTTCCGGTATAGCCGATGATCTGGGAAAAATAAACCGCATCGTTGTATTTACGGATGGTATCTTCTTCCACAGATACACCCTTTAAGTCCGCTGCGTTTTCTTCCACCACCGCCACTGTTTTCTGGGAAACATCCGTAGCCACCGTGGTTGCAATGTATTTCTGGTAGGAGTTTACGCTCATGGCATAGCGGATGGTCAGCATCTTAATGACTTCATCCTTTTTATAGCCCATCTGCGGCACAAAGGAATTACGATCCTCCGGATCCGTATAGGTACCGATGGCAAAGTTGGAACGGGAACACATATAGTTCACCACATCTTCCGCCGTGGAGGTCTTTTCCTTGTAGGTCAGATCCGATGTCAGGGAATGACCGTAAATATCCGCCAGAAAACGAAGAAGGGCATTGTCCGTTACGGAAAAGGCATATTCGTTGTTTTCATCCACATAAATATCAAAGTCCGATACCACTTCGTCTCCGCAAAGCTCGATCATTTTGATCAGACGGTAGATGGTATCGTTCAACTGGGCATTCTTGGAACTGCCGGATTCATAGACGTCTTCGATGGTAACAAAATAAGCCAGCTCATTATAAGCCAGCAGGTTGCCGTTTCGATCATAGATGTTGCCCCTGGCGGCGGAAATGCTCCGCTCCTTCTTGGTCATGAGGACAAAGCTGTCCAGATACTCTTCCCCTCGCACGATCTGCAGGGTAAAGATCCTGTGCAGAAGGATCCCGGCGCACACAAGCATCGCCAGGATCAGAAGAAACTCCCGGCAAAAGATCATATTCAGGATTTTATCTTTTAATCGATCAAACAAAGTCTATATCGCTTCCTTTAACTTCTTTGGGGTCTAAGCGGTTGTTGATAAAAAGGATCACCGGATACAGCACCAGGGTGACCAGAATGGTATAAAACAGTTCCGGCAGGATGATATGCAGGAAATAATATTCGAAAGCAAAACGGCTTCGCAGCACGAAGAAAATGAAATAACAGGTAAAGGAATACAAAAGGTCGCTGAAGGAAATGAGCACCAGCGGCAGCTTGATATCATGGGGATAAAACAGTCTGGAAAAAAGGCCGTTTAAGAACCCGATGTACATGTAGATCAGAGAATACAAGCCGATCACCGGTCCAAAAAAGATATCGCTTAAAAGGCCGCAGAAAAAGCCGACTAACAGTCCTGTCTTTTCCCCCCTCATAAAGCCGAAGGATGCCGTAAGAATGATCATGATATTGGGGATGATCCCTGCAAATTCTAAGTAGGAAAACACACTGGACTGCAGCAGAAAGGCACACAGCACCATCAGTGTGATGATCAGTATCTTCTTCATAATGTCCTTTTAGTAAATATCACTGACCGTCTGTTTCTTGGTCATGATCACCAGTACTTCCTGTAAATGGGTAAAATCCACGGCAGGGGTAAGGGTACCGGATTTGGTCAGATTATTGGAATCGGTATTGATGCTGGAAATATATCCCACCAAAATACCGGGCAGATACTTATCCGAGATGTTGGAGGTAACGATCTTATCTCCCACTACTACGGCTCCCGCATCATCCTGCAGCATATTAAAATTAATATACCCGTTTCCGTAAGAGATCAGATCTCCGGATACGATCAGATTATCGGAGGTGGAAAGCACCATACCGGATAAGGAGGATTCATCGGAAATAATGGAAACCACCTTGGCCCAGGAAGGTCCTACCTGCGTGATACGGCCCACCAGGCCACTTCCTGCCATAACATTCATATCCACCTGGATGCCGTCATCCGACCCCTTGTTGATCACAAAGGTCTCAAACCAGTTCCCGGAGTCTTTGGAAATGATCCGGGCACCGGTTTTTTCGTAATCTTCATACTGGGAATCCAGTGCATATAATTCCCGCAGATTATTCAGTTCGAAGCGATTCTGCTGCAACGTGGTATTCTCAATGGTTAGAGAATCCACCTGTTCCTGTAAGCGTGCATTTTCTTCCAAAAGCTCCCGAACCTGAGCAAGCTGTTTGGCTTTTGCCGTCAGTTCCGATCCGGCAGCGGAAACACCGTTCTGAAAGGGAACGATCAGGAAGGAAGAAACCGCATTTAAGGGACCGCTTAAGAAATCGGTGTTAAAGGTGAGCAGCATCATGACCGCACATAAAATTGTTAAAATAAAAAGGAGATATTTACTGGGTAACGTAAATTTTTCTCCTTTTCTTTTTACGACTGGACTCATTTACTCGTTCCTTGGATTGAATAGGCGATACTCTTGTAGTTCTCGTCTTTGATGATCTTGGAGATACCGATCACAACGCTTTCTAAGGGATTCTGGGCCACGTTGACCTTAAGACCGGTATCATTGCTCATCCGCTCGGCAAAATGCGCTACGGAAGAAGCCCCGCCGGTCAGGTAGATACCGTGACGGTAAATGTCCGCACCCAGTTCCGGGGGCGTACGCTCCAGAATAACCTTAACGTTATCGATAATGGTCCTGAAATGAACCTCCATTGAATCCAATGCAAGCTGTGTGGGGATTTCCCTCTCTACCGGCAGTCCTTTCACGATATCCCGTCCGTATACTACGGCAGGGGTACCGGCCTGTTCCAAAGCCCCCAGCTGCATCTTTACACTCTCCGCCGTCTTGCCGCCGATGATCAGAGAATAGGTTTTCTGAACCGCGGAACGAATGGCATCGTCAAACTTGCAGCCTCCCACCTTGATCAGCTTACTTAAAACAATACCGCCAAGAGACAAAATGGAGATCTCGGTGGTCTCATACCCTACGTTAACAACCAGGACACCCTGGGAATTCTTTACGTCAATGTCCATGCCCAGACCATCTGCAACGGCTTTTTCCACTACCAGGATCCGTTTTGCCTTTACCCCGGCATCCCGGATCAGATCGTAGAAGGCTCTCTTTTCCACTTCGGTAGCATCCGTGGGGACCGCAACCACAAAATCCGCAGGCTTTAAAGTACCTTTGGAAAGATCGGTGATAAACTGACGGATCAGGATCTCCATCTTATGGATATCCGCGATCACACCGTTGTTAAGCGGATAGGAAATATGGATGTTGGAAGGAGCCTTCTCATACATCTCATATGCGGAATCACCGTATGCAAATAAGGTGTTCTTATTTTCGATGGCGATCATATTCTTCTCAATGAGAACTGAATCCGATGCCAGATTGTAGATTTTGATATTGTTGGTACCAAGATCGATTCCGAAAACGTTGTTTGCCACTTTTTAAAGTGCCCCCTTTTCTTTGAAGCTGTAATAATGTCGATCACCCAATATGATGTGATCCAAAAGCGGAACCTGCAACATATCACCCAGTGCAGCGATCCGTCCGGTCATTTCCCGGTCCGCTTTGGACGGTGCCGGGTCCCCTCCGGGATGATTGTGCAATAAGATCACGGAAACCGCCTGATGACGAAGCGCCAGCGAAAACAGTTCCCTGGGCGACAAAAGCGCCTCCTTTACGGTTCCCGAGCACAGAAGCGATTCTTTGATGAGATGCATCCTTGTATCAAACATAAGGAGAAAGCA
>JAILDL010000174.1 GCA_024689465.1 Lachnospiraceae bacterium | reverse complement strand
TCACATTGCAAACCCATAAAATTCTCATCGTTTATATACTATCCTTTTGATCTCATGATAGATCCCGGTAAAGAACTTGTTTTCCGCCATCTTTTTCCGCAGGGTGACCAGGGTAAGACGCATGTAGCGCTCGTACCTTCGAATCTCGCTTTCGCTCATGTACCTGCGCATCACGCTTTGCCACTCTAAGTGGTCCAGCTTCTGATTTTCCTCCTGCTCCGATACCCCGTCCCCTTCGTAGGATACAATGGGGAAGCTTAAGTACTTCATATAGGCTTTCCGCACGAAGTAGCAATACAGGAAATGGTCATAATCTGCCCGAATGGACAGAGAGGTATCGTACTGTTTGTCCAAAAACAGGCTCTTTTCGTAAATGCAGGCCTGATGGCATGGCACGTTCCGGTAGCAGGTAAAGGCATTGATCTCCGGGGGAGATGCGATCTCCGTATGGAGTTTTCGGGAAAAGGTATCGCCGTAATAAATGGCGGGCTTTTCCTCCATGCCGATGATACTGGCCACCTGCCTTAGTACTTCCGGATCTGCCAGATAGTCCCCGCAGTTTAAGAACAGCAGGTACTTTCCCCTGGCATGGGCGATTCCCTGGTTCATGGCATCGTAGATCCCCTTATCCGGGCATACGATCAGCCGAAAGCAGGATTCCACCGTGGATGTGATCTCTTCCGTGATCTGCTCCTCCGGAGTAAGGATCTCCTGTAAAAAATCACAGCTGCCGTCGCTGCTGCCCCCGTCCTTTACGATCACTTCATAATCTTCAAAGGACTGGGTCTGTACACTTTCAATGGTCTTCTTCAGTTTTTCTCCGGGGTTATAGGCCACCGTGATGATCGAGAAAAAAGGTTGCACGTTCTTTCCTTTCCGGGCTAATTCAGGATCCAGTTCAGATAAGGCAGTATCCGAATGTCCGTTGCATAGGCCTGCTTTAAATAAAGGACGAAATACCCTGCGCAGGCGATGCAGATCAGTGCTGTCCAGATCTTTCGCTGTTTTGCGTCCTTCATGCAGCTTAGCACATGAGGCACAAGCAGCACGCAGGAGATGTTCAGGTAATAGCCGATCCGGGAGATTTCCGGGATATAGGTGCCGCAGCTGTACAGGATCAGGGCCAGGAGATTCAGACGAAAATAAAAACGTCCCTCCCGGCTGCCCGCTATGGCATCCTTGTAATAAAGGGCTGCAAATAAAAGGACTGCTGCCCCTTTTATCAAATTGATCCAGGAAATATCCCCCCGGTCAAAAGCCGAGTTTTCATAAAAGGGATAGAACCGGAAGATCACATACCGGTAGATCTCTTTTCCAAAGAGGAGGGAAAGTGCCCCTCCCGCATACAGAGCAGGAAACCATTTTCGGTAAGGGAGCCTTGCAAAGAGATAGATCGGGATCACCACCAGAACCGATTTGTGAAACAGCGCTGCTCCCAGGATCAACAGGAGGAACCGCACATCCTGTTTTTCCAGCACATATTCCATGGCAAAGAGGGCCACAAACAGTGCCAGGTAGTAGCGCACCGAGTTCAGGCTGTTAAAGTAATAGCCCATGGACAACGTCATAAGAAGGGACAGCCACAGGATCTTACTTTGGCGGTACAGTGCCAGTACCAGAAACAGTACCGTAACAAAAGAAAAGCATGCAAAAATCGGGATATAGTGATCATATCCCGCAAAATACTGGATCAGGCGAACGATGGCATTAAAGCCCATCTCCGAGGACACGTGACGGTCCTGCGCGATCAGAAGGAAATTGGAGCGATACTTCCAGTAATCGTTTCCAACGGCGATGCGCATGGCAGAAACCAGAAAAAGAAACAGGAAGACCAACGCTGCAAGGCCCTTGTTTACCCCATCCTGTCTCGTTCCCTTCCCGGCACCCATCCGGACAAAATATGCAGTTATGCAGACCAAGAAGGTCAGTGCGATATAGATTCCCATAATGCTTTATTCAAAGGGAATGCTCTTCCCTTCTCGAATCCCGTCCTTCATATAGCCATAGGCTTTCATGACGGAAACATCCTTGCAAAACAATGCTTTGTGTGCCAGCAGGAACCGCAGCGATAAGGGCTTTGCCAGTTTTCCGTAGAGGAAATGGTACAAAACCCCCCGGTCATGAAAGAACTTTTCATGATAGCCGGTAAACCAGCTGGACTTACCTGCATCCTCCCGTCCGATGCACACCGGAGAGGTATAAACCTGCAGACCCTTTTGGATCAGATGCTGCAAAAACAGGCTGTCTTCCCCATTGGAGTATTTTGCCCCGCCTCCGAAGAGGAGGGAAAACCGCTCCCCGCTTTTTATGAGGGCCTCTCTTTTTATGGCAAAACTGACGGCGCCATAGCGCCCGCAGTTTAAAAGTCCTACTTTCTTGTAGCCGGTATTTTCATAGGTTGCCCGCTCTTTGGCGACACCGATCTGAAACAGCAGCATATCAGCCTGAGGCATCTTTTCAAACTCTGCTGCAATCGCTTCTCCGTAACCGTTTTCATAAACAATGTCTGCATCGGAAAACAAAAGGATATTTCCCTGTGCATGATCGATGGCATGATTGCGGCTTTTTCCAACGCCCCGTTCGGCATAGGAATAAAAGCGGATCCGATGGCCGTTATAGAACAATTCCTGTTCACCGTCTTCCCCGCACTGGTTGATCACCACCGCATCCGTGGACAGATTCATTCGCTTACATAACGCTTCCGCTTCTTCGTTCATGACGGAAGCCAGTACTTCTACCTGCATATGTGATTTCCTTTAGCAGCTGCCTTTCCCGTAATACAGAGAAAGGATCTGCTTGTTCTCATGAAGGCATAGTGCCGCTTTTACCGGCATGCCCAACTTGTTACAGGTATCCAGCATGCTCTCTAAACAGGTGCCGGCATCGCTCCCCATATCCACCAGGAGGACCGCTGTAAGATTCTCTGTTGCCTGCAGGTCTCCTTTTAGTAATTCGTCATAAGTGGAAGATCCGATCTTGATCTGCTTTTCTGCTTTTTCAGAAGTGATACCGTCATCGGCTCCGGGGATCTGCCCGCCGGAAAAAGCCTCATGCAGCACCTTCTCTCCTTCCTGTAGCAGCTCCTTTTTTCCTTCCGCTGCGATCAGCAGGAGTTCTCCCTCAGAAGGCAGTAACGCGTTTGCCAGAGCCGGGATCTCTGCTCTGCTCCCTGTCCACAGGGCGGGAATGCCATAACGCTTTTCCAAGGTTATGGGCAGATAGATCCGGTCATCGGCTGCCACAAAGATATACAGCAGAATGCAGCAAAGCGCCGTACCTGCCAGGAACCCAAACAAGGCTACCCGAAGAAGTCTGTTTTCATGGAGGACAAGGGTTGCTTCCCGAGGCGTATCGATGATGGTGATGGCATCGATCTCCCGCTGGTTTGCCACGTAGGTTTGCAGGGTCTCTCCGAAAGCAGAGAAGATCTCCATGGTCTTTTCCGGGGCATCCGAGGTATAGGTGATCACCAGATACCGTACGTCCGACAGGAGCTGGGCTTTGATGGATGCCGTCAGTTCCTCTCTGGAGTAACCCGGAAGGCGCTTTGTCAGATCTTCCATAAACAGATCCGTCCCCACCAGGCTGTTCCAGGTAGCATCGTTGATGTAGGTATAGGGCATCCCGTCTTCCTGCAGGGCATACTCCACATAGTACTGAGCCGTGGCTTCATACTGCTTTGCAGGAGCAAAAACCGTCACGGACAGCAGGTAAATGCCGCCCAGGAGCAGGGCGCATAACACGCCTCCCAAAAGAGCTTTATAAAGTTGTCGCAGATACAGGATCAGCTGCAGCTTTCCGTCCAGCTTTTCCTCGGGATAAGCGATCTTTGTTTCCATTTTGCGTTAGTCCTGTTTTCCCTGTTTCCTTTGTGCTTCGTCCAGCTGCGCTCTGCGTTCCTGCAACTGTTTGCTCTCCTGGCGCATGGCCGTGATCTGGTTTGCTTCCACGCCTTCTGTGGAATCAGGCGTCAGCAGGATCTTTAAGGTGAGGAACATCAGCTTGATATCCAGCCATACGCTGTAGTTCTGGATGTAGTACAGATCCAGCTTTAACTTATCGTAGGGCGTGGTGTTATATTTTCCGTAAACCTGAGCATACCCTGCCAGGCCTGCTTTCACTTTCATACGGAACTTAAATTCCGGCATCATCTCCAGATACTGTTTGATGATCTCCGGCCGCTCCGGTCTGGGGCCGATAAAGGACATATCCCCACGGATGATGTTGATCAGCTGAGGCAGTTCATCAATGCGCACCTTTCGGATAAAGGAGCCGATGGGGGTGATCCGGGAGTCTCCCTTGGATGCCAGGCGGGCTACCCCGTCCTTTTCCGCATCCACCCGCATACTGCGGAATTTGAGGATCTTAAATTCCCGTTCGTTTTCCGTACAGCGCACCTGCTTATACAGCACCGGCCCGCCGTCGTAAAGCTTGATGATCAGCGCTGTGATCAGCATGATGGGCGAAGCGATGATAAGCAGAAGAATGGCACATACCAAATCGATCAGGCGCTTACAGAAGCGCTGCTCGATGGACATGCTGTATTCCCGGATGTACAGGATTGGTGAATCAAAGAGGTTCATCTGCTCCGCACCGCGCAGAAGGACATCGGTGATCTTGGGCATGATGTAGACCCGCTTGGATTTCCCGTAACAGTATTTCAGGATCTGATTGCGCACCGCACCGGGAATATCCCAGATGATGGCGGCATCATACTGATCGATCTCCAGCAGGATATCTGCCAGGTCTTCCCGGTAGCTAATAGATTTTTCGATCTGGAA
>JAILDL010000093.1 GCA_024689465.1 Lachnospiraceae bacterium | reverse complement strand
TACGGCTATGTGGAAGAGGAATATCTGGTGCGGGGCTATTCCAATGTCTATGAATATCATGATGTGGGCGCGGATCCCAAGATCCGTGTAAAAGATGCGCCGTATTGCACCCGTATCCTGGTGCGTCGTCCGGCAGATCAGAGAAAGCAAAGTGATTTTGCGGTACTGGAGATCTTCAATTATTCCGGTGCGGAGAAAGCTTTCTGCGGCTGGGGATGCTGCGGCGAATCCATGTTAAAGAACGGAGACGTGTGGGTGGGCATCACCATTAAGCAGTCGGCAGTGGAATGTCTTAAAAAGTTTGATCCCAGGCGGTATAAGGGAATGGGATTCCCCAATCCGGTGGAAAAATCCAAACGCCGTCCGGGCGCTACTACGGTGGGACGCTGCGAACTGAAAAATCCCCACGACTTCGAGAACGGTCTGGCCTATGATGCTTTGAGCCAGGTGGCTGCTTTATTAAAATCCAAGAGTTCCGAAAACCCTTTGTTCCATTCGGAGCTTTGGGGCAGACCTGCAAAATACGTCATCGGTATGGGGGCTTCCGGCTGTGACTGGTCCATGTATACCGCAGCTTTGCAGAACCATGCTTTTATGGATGATGAATGTAAGATGCCCTGCTTTGACGGGTTCTTTATTCATATGACCGGTTATCCGGGATATATCAGCAACGGAGAAACGGCGTTTGAAGCCAGTGATGACCGTTGTAAGATCATGACCAATGTACCTTTGGTATGGACCCAGACCATGGGCGATATGCGGGGAGGCGGCGTGCATCCCAGTTATTCTTATATGTACCGCTGGCCCGATTCGGATCTTCCCGGAAGAGCCCATCGGCAGTATGAGATCGCCGGTGCAGCCCTGGGATTGATCCGGGACAATGCTATCTGCCCTTGCGACGAGGATCTGGTAAAAGCAGGCTTAGAGCCTGCAAAGCCTCTGGAAACCGACGGGGATCTGGAAATGAAGTTCGATGCAGTGCTCCGTGCGGTTTATTATCATCTGCAACGCTGGATCAAGTATGGCATTCCGGCACCTGCTTCTGCCTACATGGAGATGACCGGAGAATATCCGGATGCGGATTTTACCTATGATACCTATGGAAATGTAAAAGGCGGTGTGCGGTCTCCCTATGTGGATGTGCCGGTTTGCACCTATTCCTGGAAGGACGAGCCCGGAGCTGTAAAAAGCGAGATCCTTCCCTTCAGCAAGAAACAGCTGAAGAAGCTGTATCCTTCGGGAGAAGACTATGTCCGCAAGGTGATTCACTCCGTAGCGGATATGACGGCCCGGGGATTCATCCTTCCCGACGACGGGGAAGCACTGATCCTTGCCGCCATGGAGCGGGCAAAAAAAATGACAGGTGATGAAGAATGAAGATCAGAATGATCCGTGATAAGGATTTCTATAAAAAAGTACTGGCCCTGATGCTGCCGGTTGCCATGCAGCAGGCCATCAACATGGGCGTGAATATGATGGATACCATGATGCTGGGAAACCTGGGAGAGACGGCACTGTCCGCTTCCAGTCTGGCCAACCAGTATTACATGTTCTTTACCATCTTCTGTCTGGGCATCATCGGTGGCTGTTCGGTACTGACCGCGCAGTACTGGGGCGCCGGAGATAAGAAGCGGGTGCGGGAGACCTTCAATATGGCTCTTTGGATCTCCTTTGCCCTTTGTCTTCTGTTCATGGTAGTGACCATGCTGTTCCCGGAGCAGATCATGACTATCTATACGTCGGAAGCGGATGTGATCCGGGAAGGCGCCCGCTATCTGGAGATCACAGCATTTATCTTCATCCTTCACGGAACCAGCCTGGTAGGATCCAGTCTGATGCGGACAGTGGGAAAGCCACGGCTGGGCCTGGTAGTGTCCATCGTTTCCTTCTTTGTAAACGTGTTCTTTAACTATGTGTTCATCTTCGGTAAGTTCGGCGCACCCCGCATGGAGATCGCCGGTGCGGCTCTGGGAACGTTGATCGCCCGGGCAACCGAATTTTTGATCACATTTATCTATATCTTCGTCATCGATAAGGCATTGGAGTTAAAGCCCAAACATCTTAAGCGACCCCCTTCTGTAGCAATGATCCGGGAATATTTCCGGATCGGAGCACCCGTTTTGATCTCCGATGCCTTATTGGGTTTAGGCGGAAATATCGTATCCGTTGTCATGGGGCATATGGGAACGGCTGTGGTGGCCGCCAATGCCATCTGTATGGTGGTGGATCGTCTGTGTATCGTGGTGATCCAGGGAATTGCCAATGCGGCCGGTATCATTGTGGGTAATACCATCGGTTCCGGTGAAAAGGAGAAAGTACAGGAACAGGGACAAACCTTCTATCTCATGAGCCTGATCATCGGTGTGATCAGTGCGGTGCTGGTTCTGATCATCGGACCGATGACCATCGGTTTATACACGGTGACGGAAGAAACGTCTCTCCTTACCAAAGAGATGATGTATGCGTACACCGTGATCGTGTTCTTCCAGTGCATCCAGTCGGTGATGACCAAGGGTGTGCTCCGGGGAGGCGGCGATACCCGTTTCCTGATGGTGGCGGATATCCTGTTCATGTGGCTTGTGTCCGTGCCTTTGGGTGCCGTGGGTGGCCTGGTTTTACATTGGCCGGCATGGCTTGTGATGATTTGTTTGCGCATTGACTATATGATAAAATCTATATGGTGCATTTCCAGACTATTGTCTGGAAAATGGATCCATGAAGCAGACGGGATCCGGCATCGTATCAAGAAGGCGGCTTGATCTTCGAAAATGCCGAAGTCATAAGATGATACAGAGTATGGATCCGGCCGAAGTCTTCAGTTTTATTGAGGGGATATGGGAGAATACAAACGAAGTAGAACTTTAAAACAATATCTGCTTACCATGGGTATCATGCTTTCGGGCGTTCTTCTGGGATCTCTTTTGTTATTCGGCTTTATGCTGTTTCGGCAGTATCGTACTGCCTATGAGAAAGAGTATGAGCTTCTGACCACAGGCTATGCTCAGGAACTGAGCAAAGATATTCAGGCCATTGAGAATTATGTCAAAAATCAGTACAGCGGGAACGTTCACTATCAGAAGCTGAAGCAAAAACAGCTGACGGAAAGTGAATGGATCCTCGCTACGTACTATCTGGAAAACAGTTTCATCGGCGAAGTGGAACATCTGGACTACTTCGGCGGTGTCTTCTATTACGATCTGGATCTTCATTCCCTGCGTAGTTCCTATACGAATCAGACGGATGTGGATGTCTATGAACTGAATCTGAAACTGAAAGATATTCTGCAGGTAAAAGTCCCCATACACGGCATCATGAAAGATGTGCTGACGGTGGGAGAGGATATCTATCTTCTGTATGTCATCGGTGATACCGGTGACTATCTTGGATATGTTCTGAAATTATCCGGTTATTATAATGTTCCGGAGGATTCTCAGGTGATCATCCTTGGAAAAGACGGACAGGTTCTTCTAAAACAGGGAAATGAGATCATTACCGATGAGCGTATGGAATTGATGCTGGAAGGTTCTACCTTTACCTGGCGTATGATCTACATCGTTTCCCGTAAGTTCATCGAGAATACCGACCTGGAACTGATCTTCGCACTGAAGGATGAAAACCTGGTATTCTGGAACACGCCGGAATTCTGGCTGGTGTTCATCCTGGTACCGCTTCTGGCCCTGGTGCTGATCTGGCATCTGGGAAGACTGATCAACCGGATCATGTATCAGCCCATCGAACACTTCCTTGACCGGCTGGAGGAATTCCGTCAGCCGGAAGGAACGGAAGCTGCAGAAGATACTGACGCTGAAAACGCAGTTACAAGGTCCGAGGTTATAAAGGGGATCACGAAGGCCGGAAAGAAAAAGGGTACCACAAAGACGGTTATAAACCGGACCGAGCTGGAAGAGATCCGCCGGATCAATGAGCGGATGGATGAACTGATCGTAGAGATGCAGACCCTGGAGCAGGAGAAATACGCCAGAGAAAAGGAGGCCAATGCGGCGCTGCTGCAGTACTATCAGTTGCAGGTGCGGCCCCACTTTTTCCTGAACTGCCTCAACATCATCGATTCTCTTATGAAGGACGGAGATGTGGAGACGGTGAACCAGATGATCTTCGCCGTATCCAGACACTTCCGGTATGTATTCCAGGATTCCGATTCTCTGGTGACCATCGGAGAGGAGCTGGAAGAGGTGGTTTCCTATTGCAACATCTACCAGATCCGTTATCAGAAACCGGTGCTGCTGCAAAAACAGGTGGAAGAGGCTTATGAGAACTTCCGGGTTCCCATCCTGTGCCTGCAGACCTTTACGGAAAACTCTGTGAAATATGCGGCCAGCAGCGAACGAGTGCTTTCCATTTCCATCAAGGTACATGAAGTAGATGTGGACGGAGTAAGGTTCCTGCGGATCTACTATTGTGATAACGGAGAAGGTTATCCGCAGGAGCGGCTGGATGAACTGAACAAGCCGGTGAAAGAGTTCCAGTATAACTCCAGACAGGTAGGCATCGACAACTTAAAGTATCGTCTGTATCTGCTGTTTGGTGAGAACGTAAAACTATTCTTCTATAATAACGTGGCAGGCGGCGCCGCAACGGAGCTGCTGCTACCCATGGACGTGAATTATGAACGTATTGATCATTGATGATGAAAAAACCATTCTGAAAACGGTGACCACTCAGCTGGCGGAAATGAAGCTGCAGCTGGACCGGGTAGATACTGCAGAAAGTGCGGCCCGGGCCAGGGCTTTGATGGAGCAGTGTAAGTACGACATTTTCCTGTGTGACATCGTTATGCCTCAGGAAGACGGGATCAGCTTTGCCAAGTGGGTACTGGAACAGACCCGGGATGTGAAGATCGTATTCCTGACTTCCTATGCGGATGTGAAATATATGAAGGAAGCCATTTCCATGCAGAGCTTTGATTATGTATTGCAGCCGGTGGCGACCCAGGAACTGCAGAAGGTGGTGGAGCGGGCCATCCGGCAGCTGAAGATCGAACGCCGGAACATGGAGATGATCCAGAAGGGTTCCTTCTTCCAGCAGCATGAGGATTCCATCCTGGAAGTGGAGGCGCTTCGGTATCTGGAAGGCAGGACCGACGAAGCTTCCTACATCGGAAGGATGATCCGCGTAGTAACGGGTAAGGGAGAAGATGCCTCCGGATTTATGCCGGTACAGGTACAGGTCCTTCGAAATGAAGAGAAACTGGAGAAGATCGAGGAAAGTATCCTTCGTCTGATCTATCAGAATATCCTGGATGAGGTATTCCGGGATCTGGGCGTATACAGCATCATCCTGCTGCAGGAAAATTCCAGTGATTTTGTGGTGATCCTGTGCTGGGACAAAGAGGATCCTCCGGAAACGGAAGCGGTGCTGGATACTCTGGAAGGATTTCGGGAACTGGCCCTTCGGGTCATGGGTCCGGAGATCGCCATATATTGCGGAACATCGGTGGAACGGGAAGAGCTTCAGGGCTGTCTGGAACCGATCCGTGTTCTTATGAAAGATAACGTACGCAGAGAGAGTCTGGTGGCTTATACGGGAGAAATAAACAAGGAAAAGAGCGATCACTCTCACCAGGTCCAGATCGGTATCTGGGAAAAGCTGCTGGAACAGAAGCAGTTTAATTCCTTCCG
>JAILDL010000136.1 GCA_024689465.1 Lachnospiraceae bacterium | reverse complement strand
GAATAAGAGCTCAAATAACGCAGGTTTCGAAAACCGGCTGCGCTGTTTGAGCTCTTTTTGCATGTTTGTGCCCTATGGTCTCTTGGGGACGGGGTTAGTGGTTCATTTTTGGGGAGCAGGCTTTGCAAACTCCTAGCCTAGGAAATGGAAAAATGCAGGGTAACGGTGGTTTCCCCTTTTGCACTTGCATCGGGCTTTACCAGCACACGGGTAAGCGGGTGCTTCCAGGCAACCATCAGTCTGGGATCGGTGATCTCGCGTTCTTCGGCCGTTATGGATACGGGATCTTCGAAGAGGATCTGTCCCTGCAGAAGAACGTCCTGCTTCGGTGCTTTCTTTTTCCCGGTAGCAGAGCTTTTGGCACCTTTACCCGCGGAGGGTGTCTGCTCCGGATAAGGGTATAAGCAGATCCGGTTTTGATCCGTTTCGATACGGTCGTAGAACAGCAGGGACAGAGCTAAAGGATGCGCCTTGGCTTCTGCCGCATTTCTATATACGCAGGTATCCTCTACCGAGATAGGATCCCCATCCTTCAGCGGGAACGTTACGGTGCGGATGTAACGCTTTATGCCGGCTTTACCGGGATAAGCCCCTGCAATGTCCAGGGAGATGCTGTGATCGTCCTGGCTTAATAAGGTGGCCTTAAACTGCGGACCATCCTGCTGCATCACATCGCCGAAGGTGGGCAGATTGTGCCAGGCAGACTGCATGGTCCAGATCTTATAGCGATCTTTGGAGAAGGTCTGGCGGGTATAACTGCCGACTCCGACATCGATGAGATACGGGCGGCCTTCCTTGTAGAGGATGAGCGAACCGGTATCGTTGTGATTGTGGTTATCGGCATTATGGCCGCCCTTGACCGCCAGATAGTACCGATCGTTCCGTACGATGTACAGACCGATGCTGGGGTAGAAGATGTAGCGGGAGGCATGTTCTATCTGACTCTGTTTTGCGGAGCTCTTTGTACGTTTTGCGCCGGAAGACAGCGGCGCTGCTGCGGATCTGGATGTCGTATGGCCGCTTCTGCTTTCCGAACGGCTGCGATGCTTCGCATCCTCCAGAATCTGTGCATAGTGGAAGATGTTCATCAGCCGCAGATACAGGTTGATGTTCAGGTCGTTATGCTGCAGCCTCTCCTGCAGGTCCATAGCTGAAAAATCCTCTGCAGAAAATGCTACAAGGGATTCGTTCCCTACGTCTTCACCAAAGAGATACTCCAGCACGCCCCGTTTTCCGGCAATGGGAGAAGAATCTGCAAAGTTGGCATAATAAGGACCGAAGGCGTGGACGTATTCAATATAGGAAGCCACGTTGTAGATCTTGGTTTCCTTATAGACGGCTTTAAATGCATCACCGGTCACTTCGTTCAGGATCCGGGTGGCTCCGTAGAGGCAAAGGCCGGCATGGCGGTAATAATGGGGGCCTTCGTTGCAGCAGCCGTCTTCTCCATAGTCCTTTAAGAAAAAGTCCAGACTCTTTGCGGCTTTTCCGATGATATCCAATTGCTGTTTTTTGGTCAGATCCAGAGTAAAGGCCGTGAGCAGGACATTCTGGGTACACCAGGTGGTCCAGTTGCACATAGGCTCTTTTCCATGGCCCATCCACCAGAAGTGACGGGTCAGGTAGGGCCTTATGATCCGCTTCATCAGTTCGGAACGGATCCGCTTGGTGATAAAAGGATGGAACGCATCCAGCTGCGGCCCCATGACATACAAGGTCATGCCCAGAAGGGCACCGGTTTCACAGGCAAACAGGTCCAGAACCGGGGTATCTGCATCCGGCAGGATCTCCTGGGGATGATCGCGGAGATAAGAGTTGTGGGCAGGCAGCTGCCAGCCGGACTCTTCGCAGATGGCGAACAGACCGTTGATGATATCGTCCAGGAAATTTCCTTTATCTTCCACACATTCTGCCAGAATAAAGGTACACAGAGCACGCCTTCGGGAGAAGTAGAGCTCTTCGAAATCCACCCGGTTGCCGGTGCGGATAAAGGCCATATAGTCGGTAGCGGAAATCTGCGCGTAGGTGTATGGCTGCAGGTCTCTTGCCTGCTTCACCAGTTCGGCGGATACTTCTTTCGGAAGCTTTTTCCATTCCTCCCGCCGGGAAAGGGCAGGATAGGGGTGAAACGACTGGATTTTCAGAGATTTGCGGGTCAGCGCTTTGGACCATAGTTCTGCGTACATGGGAATCCTCTTTTCCGGGCATTGCGCCCTCTTATCTATTTATTATAGGCCTGTTATATTTCCAGGGGAATAACGTTTTCTGCCTGAGCATGTGTGATCGACCGTACAGGCAGTAGATAGGCTGAGGGAATCCGGAACTGTACTGCTTGCAGAACCAACGGAAGATAATGAAGCAGTAGAGGATCCGAGTTGGCCTCGTGATATACTGCTTAAGCA
>JAILDL010000021.1 GCA_024689465.1 Lachnospiraceae bacterium | reverse complement strand
AAAGAGCATGAGGAGCGGTATCGCAAGCTTCTTAAGAACATCGAGGATAAACTGGTATTTTCCAGCGAAGGCGATGCCATCTGGCAGTGCAGCAACTGCGGCCACATCGTAGTTGGCAAGAGCGCTCCGGAAGTCTGTCCGGTATGCAACCATCCGCAGGCATACTTCCAGAGAAAACCGGAAAATTATTGATCACAGCTTAGGGAAAGGCATCGGGGGAATGACATATGGGGCACTTTGTTCGGGTACAGGGAACGGATCTGGTAAAGCAGATCGATGAGACACATACAGAAAAGATGCATCTGGTTGGCATTGGATTGGGATCCTGGCTTAACATGGAACATTACATGATCGATATGCCGGGATGTGACAGCCAGATCCGGCGAACGGTTTTGCAGATCTGGGGAGCAGAGACGGCGGATGCCTTCTTTGACTCCTTCGTCCGACACTTTGTGGGCGAAGCAGATTTTCGGTACTTAAGCAGTCTGGGCATCAATCTGGTGCGTGTCCCTTTTAACTACCGGTTGTTTGTGGATGACCAGGCGCCTCGAACAAGTGAGAAGCCGGTATACCGGGAGCAGGGCTTTGCCTATATGGACTACCTCCTGGACCTGGCAGAAACATACGGCATCTATGTCCTTCCCGAGCTGCATACGGCGCCGGGGGGCCAAAACCCCGACTGGCACAGTGACAACGAAACCGGGTACACCCTATTTTGGCAGTATGGTGCCCTGCGCAGAGAATTTGCCCTTCTGTGGGGAGAGATCGCCCGCAGATACAAGGATCGGGAGTACCTGCTGGGGTATGATCTGCTAAATGAGCCCTTTGTGGTGCCGCCTCTTCTTACAGGATCTGCGGATCCCAAGGATCTGTCCACGGGGATCCATAATCCGGAAGCGGGGGCCATGATCGCATCCCTTTATGCGGAATGCACGGCGCAGATCCGAAGGTATGATCCAAACCATGTGATCTTCCTGGAGGGCGATCATTTTGCAGCAGATTTTTCCTGCATTCCCAATCCCATACCGGATGAACAGACGGCGCTGACCTTCCATTTTTATCCCACGGTTTGGCAGGAGGATCTGTACGAAGAGAGATATACGGATGCGCAGCGGGAAGCAGTTTTTCGTGAGATCATGGACAGGCTCCTTTCCGGAATGAAGCCCTTTCATCGTCCGTTCCTTTGCGGAGAAGCAGGTTATGAGATCCGCACCCAGGGCCTTTCCAAGGTACTGCCCATGATCCGCAGCACCTTACAGATCTTTAAGGATCTGGATATTCCCTTTACGCTGTGGTCTTACAAGGACACCGGCTTTATGGGGATGGTATTTCCAAGGGAGGATTCTGCCTGGGCGAAGTTTGCGGGAGTGATCGGAAAGCGCTGGTCCCACCACTGGGAGATGGACTACGCCAAAGACTTAATGGAACGCATCCGGAAGGAAGCATTTCCGGAGATGACAGAGGATGAAAAATATATCCTCCATTTCCGCCAGAGGGCTGTGCTGTATCCTCTGGAAGAAAAATACATTTTAAAGCCTGCCATCGAAGAGATGGGGAAGGAGGCTTTTCTTAAGATGCCGGAAGATCTGGCATTCGAAAACTGTGCAAAGCATGAGCGCTTTGCAGCATTATTTCCCGAGATATTCGGAGTATGAAAACGAAATAGGGTGGATGAAATTTCAACCTTATGGAAGACCCTCTTTTTGTCTACGATGGATTTGTAACCGGAAACCTGCAGAAACCTGTAGGATCTGCAGACAAATTCTATCAGACTTAGGGGGTCTTTTATTATGAAAAGAAGGTTTATGAAATTTCTTGCACTGGGTCTTGCTGCATCGATGGTGCTGTCACTGGCCGGTTGTGGGGCTGCTTCTGACACAGGAGCAAAAGCATCTGGAAAGGATGTGGAGCTGAACTTCTACATCTGGTCCGATGAGGAGAACTATATCCGTAAGGTAGTAGATGCCTACAATGCAGAAGGCAGAGGCGCTACCGTGAATCTGAATGTAGTTCCCGCTAATGATTACGATGATAAGTTAAAGGTGATGCTGGCCGGAGAAACCGATGCGGACCTGGTGGATATCCGTGGCGTAGCCCAGAGTACCCAGTATGCAGAAGCAGGCGCTCTGCTGGATCTGACCGACCGGGTAAAGAACGATTCCTCCATTGATACGGCAAAGTATGGCAGCATGTGGGATTCCAGCGCAGTAAACGGCAAGTTCTATGCACTGCCTACGAGAACCACCTGCTGGGCGCTGTTCTATAATCCGGACCTGTTAAAGGAAGCCGGCGTAGAAGAACCTGGACAGCTGACCTGGGAAGAATACATCGATTATTCCCTTCGCGTAGCCGAAGGTTTAAAGGGTAAGACCGCTGCAGACGGCAGCCCGCTGTATGCAGGTTACTGGGTTCCCTGGATCTATGTGTTCTATGCAGTACAGCACGGCGAATATGCAGATGCTGCAGATACTACCAACCTGCGCAAGGGTATTGAACTGTTAAACACCCTGTGGAGCAACGGTTCTCACTACAGCTATGCAGACGTACAGTCCGGTATCTATGACTATTTCGCAGAATTTGAAAACGGCCATGTAGCCCTTCTGCCCAACGGTGAGTGGTGCGTCAACATGATCATGCAGGATGTGGAAGCTGGAAAGACCAACGTGAACTGGGAAGTAGCGCCCATGCCCGTTCCCGAAGGCGTACAGGCAGGCACCAGTTGGGGACAGTTCCAGTTTGCAGCTATCACTTCCGGAACCAAGCATCCCGATGAAGCCTATGACTTCTTAAGCTATCTGTGCGGAGAAAAAGGCTCTTCTATCTATGCATCCACCGGTATGATCCATGCTTACAGCAACGAAGCTGCAAAGGATTCCCTGATCAAGGCATCCGGTAAGGACTCTGCATCTGTCCTGTTTGATGCCATCAAGATCCAGGAACAGCCCAATACCACCAACTATTCCGAGTATCTGAACGTCTTTAACGAGAATGCGCAGCTCTACTTCTTAGGCGAAGAAGATTTGGATACCTGTATTGCAAACTTTGAAGCCCAGGCGGCCGGCATCGGCAAGTAATCCGCGAGGAGGACTATGAATAAACCAAAGAAGATAAAGATCAAATACCGAAAAAGTGAAGTGATCGCAGGCTATGTATTTCTGGCCCCCAGCTTCCTGTTGTTCTTTACCTTTATGCTGATACCGATCTTCATGGGATTTTACATCTCCCTGACCAACTATAACGGGTTTAAGCAGATGGATTTCATCGGCTTTCAAAACTATGCCAATCTGTTTGCTGACAGCTACTTTACCGTGGCGCTGAAAAACAATGTGATCTATACCCTGGGCACCGTACCATTCACCATTTTGCTTGCACTTCTTCTGGCGGTCGCGGTGAACACAGGGATCAAGGGAGCCGGGCTGTTTAAGACCTTTTACTTTTTCCCTTACATCACATCCAGCGTAGCGGTGGGCATTATCTGGACCCTCCTGTTTAATCCCAAGGTAGGCCCGATCAACAACTTCCTCCGGTCCCTCGGGATACCGGAGGAAGGGCTGCCCGGCTGGCTCTTATCTACAACCGGTGCGCTGCCGGCTGTTATGATCGTATCCATCTGGAAGATGGCGGGTTACTACATGATCATCTTTCTGGCAGGCTTGCAGGGGATCAACAAGGAACTGTACGAAGCTGCGGACGTAGACGGAGCAGGGAAGCTGACCAAGTTTTTTAAGATCACACTTCCTCTGTTATCTCCTACCACCTTTATGATCCTGATCCTGTCGGTGATCGGCTCCTTCCAGGTTTTTGACCTGATCAACATCATGACGGAAGGTGGCCCGGGACGGGCAACCAACGTGTTGGTGTACCGGATCTACCAGGAAGGCTTTGAGTACATGAAGTTTGGCTATGCTTCTGCGGAAGCGTATTTCCTGTTTGGGATCATCCTTTTAGTCACACTGATACAGTTCATTGGACAAAAATACTGGGTGCATACCGATGAATAGGCAGGTGTTAGGCGATGAATCATAAAATGAGCAACAATAAAAAACGGGTGCGGATCGGCAGGATCTTGCTGTATCTGGTCCTGATCCTGGTGATGTGCTCCATGGTAGTACCCTTTGCCTGGATGCTCAGTGCTTCTTTTAAGAACAACAACGAAGTGTTTTTATATCCCATAAGATGGATTCCGGATCCGATCCGGATCAGCAACTACATTCGTGTGTGGACCGAGATCCCCTTCCCGCGCTATTACATGAATACGCTACTGTACTCCGTGATCGTAACGGCAGGCCAATGCGCCACCTGTTCCATGGCGGGATATGCCTTCGGGAAGTTAAAGTTTCCGGGTAGAGACCTGTTCTTTCTGCTGTTTCTGTCCACCATGATGGTGCCCTGGCATGCGATCATGATCCCCCAGTTTATGATCAACAAGGCGCTGGGCTTTTATAACCATCCCCAGGCGGTCATTGTGATGAACCTGTTTTCTGCCTTTGGCGTTTTTCTCCTTCGGCAGTTTATCATGGGGATTCCCTCTGACCTGGTGGAAGCAGCCAGAATCGACGGATGCGGTGAGTTCCGGGGATTCTTTCAGATCATTTTGCCCTTATGCAAACCGGGACTGGCCACCCTCATCGTTTTCACATTTACCTTTATGTGGAACGACTACCTGGCGCCTATGATCTACTTAGATAATGACAGATACAAAACCATTCAGTTGGGACTGGCATCCTTCCGCTCCCTCTACATGACAGACTATGGTCTGATCATGGCCGGAACGGTATGCTCTCTGATACCGATCCTGATCATCTATTGTACTGCACAAAAGTATCTGATCGAAGGTATTGCCCATACCGGGCTGAAAGGTTGATGGAAAACCCTCCTTGTCGCTTCCATGGGGAAACGCCGGGAGGGTTTTATTTTGGAGAAAAAGGAAAGGTTTACAATGATCAACAGCAAAAAAGTAACAGAAATCTTATACGGCGGCGATTACAATCCGGAGCAGTGGCCCCAGGAAGTGCGTGATGAGGATATGCGCCTTTTGTCCGGAGCCGGCGTAAACGTGGTCACCTTAAACGTCTTTAGTTGGGCCAAACTGCAGCCCAGCGAGGAACGGTATGATTTTACCGATCTGGACCGGATTGTAAAGCAGGTCACAGAGCAGGGCATGAAGATCGTCATGGCCACCTCAACGGCAGCTATGCCGGCGTGGATGGCCCATCGCTATCCGGATGTTCTTAGGAAGGACTTCACAGGACATACCCATAAGTATGGAGGACGTCACAATGCCTGTCCCCACAGCCCCACTTTTCAGAAATATTCCGCAGCCCTTGCAGGGAAGATCGCTCAGCATTTTCAGGATCAGGAGAATATCGTTGCCTGGCATGTGAGCAACGAATACGGTGGCAGATGCTATTGCGAAAAATGTGAAAAGGCCTTTCGGATATGGCTACGAAAAAAGTACGGATCCATCGAGAACCTGAATCGTGTATGGAACACCGCCTTCTGGAGCCATACCTTCTATGACTGGGATGAGATCGTTGTCCCCAATGCAGAGTCTGAGCATCTGGAGGAAAGAAGAAGCCAGTTTCCAAGTATTACGCTGGATTTCTTCCGGTTTAGTACGGAGAGCCTGCTGGCCAATTACCGGGCAGAGGTAGCGGCCATCCGGCAGTTTATCCCGGATGCGAAGGTGACCACGAACCTTATGGGGCATTATAAGGAAGTGGATTACCGGGCCTTTGCGCCGTACATGGATTTTATCTCCTGGGATAATTATCCGGCAGCAGGAGAAGATCCGGCGGACGTGGCCATGAAGCATGATCTCATGAGGGGCCTCAAAAATGACCGGCCCTTTTGCCTGATGGAACAGACCCCTTCCGTGTCCAACTGGTACACTTTTCCGACCTTGAAACGTCCGGGAGAAATGCGGGCTATCAGCTACCAGGCCATGGCTCATGGCGCGGATACGGTGATGTTTTTCCAGATGCGGCAGTGCAGGGCAGAGTGTGAGACCTTCCATGGAGCCTTCATCAGTCACTGTGGCAGTGACAAAACCAGAACCTATCAGGAATTAAAGGATTTGGGGGCAGAATTAAAGGGCCTTGGAAGCGAACTGCTGGGGAGTCTGCCACCCTCTAAGGTAGCGATCCTTTTCGACTGGGAAAACTGGTGGGCCATGGAAGCTACCCCGGGACTTTGCCTGGATCTGGACTATCTGGAGGAAGTAAAGAGCTGGTATCGGGCACTGTATCACTATGGGATCCCCACCGATGTGGTGGGCTGTGAAGAAGACCTGTCCGGATACAGCCTGTTGATCGCACCCCAGCTGTATCTGGTAAAGGAAGGCGTGGCAGACAAATTGCATAGTTTTGCAGAAAAGGGAGGGAAAGTTGTCTTTTCTACCTACTGCGGCCTGGCAGATGAAAACAACAATATCACGCAGACCGGATATCCGGGAGAACTGCGCGACATCCTGGGAATCTGGACAGAAGAGTACGACTGCCTGGAACTTAAGAAAAAGGATCTGATCCCGGATGGGTCTGATCCGGAAGATACAGGGCTTAATACCTTTACCTGGAAAGGAAAGACTTACCCTTGTCAGTATCTCTTTGCCATCAGCCACCTGGAGGGGGCAAGAGCACTGGCAACCTATGAACGGGCATTTTATGCGGGAAGCCCGGTACTCACGGAGAACTGCGTTGGAAAGGGAAAGGCATACTACCTGGGAACCAGGTGTACACCGGAATTTTACGAAGACTTTGTAAAGTATCTGGCTACCGAAAGGGGAATCCTCTCTGAAGGTGCGATCCGCTATCCGGATGACATAGAGATCACAGAGCGGCGAACTGGTGGCACACGCTATGTATTTGTGCTCAATCATGGAAGGAAGAATGCCCAACTGCTGGTAAATGAACGGCTTATCGGG
>JAILDL010000001.1 GCA_024689465.1 Lachnospiraceae bacterium | reverse complement strand
CACAATGATGGTATCCACCGTACTATACAGTTGTTGCAGCAGAGAGCCCGCCAGCACCGGCATGGCAAATCGCAGCACATGCTTCCAGGGCGTGCCCTCTGTCATGGATCTTCCTTGCATATTTTTTTACTTACCCGAAATCGTAACGCCGCTTACCGCCACATAAGGCATGGACATGGATCCGTCTTCCGTGGTTTCCGAAGAGAGGCCAACCAGGTGATTGAACAGTTCCCCTAAGTTTGCACTGACCATGGTCTCCATGACCGCTCCCTGAATCTTACCGTCCACAATGAGGAAGCTGTTCTTGGCTACCCCGGACATCTCGCCGCTGGCATTGGGAGAACCACCGGAGAAACTGCCCATGAGAAGGCCGTAGGATACACCACGAATGAGTTCTTCCAGTGTCTTGTCGCCATTTTCCAGGATATAGCCGTTTCCTGCCAGTTTGGTTACCTTTTTGCCCAGCTTGTTGGCCTGATATAAGTCCAGCATATGGCACTGTAATACGCCTTTATCGATCAAGGTGACAGGCTCCGTACGGAAACCGTCGCCGGTATAACGATGGCCGCATACGATCCGTGCATCGTAAGGATCTACCTTCATGGTGATACGGGGATCCACCACCTGCTGCCCGATCTTGTCTTTCCACTGAGCCGTTCCGTCCAGCACATTACTGCCGGATGCATAATTCCCCAGCAGAGACATAAGCATCTGCGCGGCGCAGTCCGGGGTAAAGATCACGGTGCCTTCCTGTTTTCCCGTAACCGGCACCAGATCCAGCTGTCCCATGGATTCCTCCAGGTGCTGCCGCAGCGCAGGATGGTTGATAAAAGGCTCGTCCAGATTGATGGTCGTAAAACCGCCGCCGTTAATACCGGTAGAGCGATCCCCTTCCACCGCCGAGAACTCCAGAAATACGTTATAAGCCCCCTCAAATACTTCAAACTGGGTACCGTTACTGTTCTTATATACGTTATGGCTCTGCATGTGTGAGCATACCCCCAACATCACGTTGATCTTGGGATACTGCTCTTTTACATCCTTCAACAGTTCCTGTACCCGCAGAAAGAACCGGTCCATATCCGCTTCGTAGCAGGGCAGGCGGAATTCCCCGTTTTCCTGCTTTTCTGCGATATCATAATTGGGATCCTGGGCCGCGGATTCCGTTGCAGTCAGCACATCCTCCACCGCTTTTTCGATGCCCTCTTTGGAGAGATCATTTCCGGAAACGGAGCCCAGTCTTTGGTCCTTAATGGCCTTTACCGACAAGGATTTACCAAATACGGTACGCAGCAGATTCAGCTCTCCGCCTTCTGCGTTAAACTCCCGCTGCTCCGTCTCATATACGGCTACGCTGGCTTTCTCCGCGCCGCCGGCTAACAGCCCTGCAAGTGCCAGATTTGCACATTCTTTAATATCTTTCATATCTACCTCCGTATGCTTACGTCAAAACCTTTCCCCGATCAACGTCCACCAATGGCCATCTTGCAGCGCATCTGCGGGCCACCCATGGAAACAGGGATCATCTGTTTCTTGCCGCAAAATCCGGAAGAAGACCAGATCAGTTCATCGGACACCATATCCACCGTTTTCAGCATATCGAAGGCAACACCGGACACCGTGGTATCCAGAATGGCTTTCCCCAGCTTGCCATGCTTGATCTCATATCCCATGGTTACACCGAACATGAACTCTCCGGTCAGGTCAGCCTGCCCATTTCCGGTACGGAGCAGATAGTATCCGTCATCCACGGAAGCAATGATATCTTCCAGCTTGTCCTTACCGGGCAAAACCGCGGTATTACGCATACGGATCAGGGGCTCGTCACTGAAGGACCATGCACGGGCATTCCCTGCAGGCCTTACCCCAAAGCGCTCGGCAGATTCCCTGCTATGCATATATCCCTTCAGGATGCCATCTTCGATCAGAACCGCATCGGTTGCGGGAATTCCTTCATCATCCAGGTAAATGGGCAGCTTTGCCGGGCCATCCAAAGCCACGCTGGCATAGTCCACCATGGAGATCAGGGGCGATGCCACCTGTTTATTTAAGTTCGGCCCTGCGACGGAGCCTCCCAG
>JAILDL010000201.1 GCA_024689465.1 Lachnospiraceae bacterium | reverse complement strand
AAATGGAATAACGCATACCTGCGAAACCGGACTGGTAGATCAGATCAACGATCAGCTTCATCTCATGTACACACTCGAAGTATGCATTTCTGGGATCGTATCCGGCTTCCACCAGAGTCTCAAAACCAGCCTGCATCAGAGCGCAAACGCCGCCGCAAAGTACAGCCTGCTCACCGAACAGATCGGTTTCGGTCTCGGTACGGAAGGTGGTCTCCAGAATACCTGCACGTGCGCCGCCGATACCTGCACCATAAGCAAGGCTCTGGATATGGCTCTTGCTTATGGTGCAGGTATCGGCGGTGCTCGTGCAGGTATCCTGGAGACCACCTTCCGTACCGAGACCGAAACCGATCTGTTCGGTGAGCAGGCCGTTCTTTGCGGCGGCGTTTGCGCTCCGATGCAGGCGGGGTTTGAGACTCTGGTGGAAGCCGGATACGATCCCAGAAATGCATACTTCGAGTGTGTACATGAGATGAAGCTGATCGTTGATCTGATCTACCAGTCCGGTTTCGCAGGTATGCGTTATTCCATTTCCAATACCGCTGAATACGGCGATTACATTACCGGTCCCAAGATCGTTACCGAGGAGACCAAGAAGACCATGAAGAAGATCCTGGAAGATATCCAGACCGGCGCTTTCGCAAAGGACTTCTTACTGGATATGTCTTCTGCAGGCGGCCAGGCACACTTCAAGGCACTTCGTCAGAAGGCTGCTGAGCATCCCGCTGAGAAGGTCGGTGCAGAGATCCGCAAGCTGTATTCGTGGAATAAGGAAGAAGATAAGCTGATCAATAACTAAAATATACTTTAACCCGGTTATGATCTTAATCCATCTTCTTCCCCGGAAGAAGATAAGCTGATCAACAACTATTTTTTCGGACCCCGTATCTGGCGGGGGAAAATGTTGTATAATGAATGAAGTTAAGGAGGCAGGTGAGTTCTCACTTTCCTCCTTAATTTTGAATCTACGTATGGTCATCCATACGCCTAAGGAGCGGACAGACCCATGCTGCAGGCAAGAAATTCGGTTGATGTGGCAATTTCAGAGAGCTTTAAGGAACTGGCACTTACCTGTTCCATTGAGAAGATCACGATCAAGGAGATCACGGATAAAGCCGGCCTGATCCGTCCTACGTTTTACAATCATTTTCAGGATAAATATGAACTCCTGGAATGGATCATTCAAAGTGACATCTTTGATCCTGCGCTGGTCTTAGCCCAGCAGGGGTATCTGGATGAAGCTTTGCTCATCATCTACACCAATCTTTTTAAAGAGAAGAACTTTTATCGAAGGGCTTCTCATCTGGAAGGACAGAATTCCTTTGCCGGTATGATACGCGCTGACTTAAAGAGCATAATCCTGGATGCTCTGGAAAACAAGGATCTTAAGCTTCCCAACGGGTGGGTGACGAAGGATCGACTGGCAGATTATCATGCAGGTTATATTGCAGATGTATCCATAGCCTGGATCAAGGATAATATGCCGATCTCACCGAAGGAAATGTCGGATGTCATGAATTTCATGCTGAAGAATTCCTTATTGGATGTTTTAAAGGTAGAAGGGAAGTAAGAGTTATGCTGTTACATGAAATCATCCTGATCGCCATAGGGCTGTCACTGGAGATCTTTGCCATTGTGGTCTGCAAGGGAGCGGTTTTTTCCAAAATCCGGAAAAAGGCTTTGTTTGAACTGATCGCGATCTTTGCGGCATGGCAATTAGTAACGGTGACCATCGGAAATCTGCTGGTGGATGTACTGGATCTGACCATTACAAGTGCCAATGAAAAGGGTAAGCTCCTTTTGCAGATCCTGTCGATCATCATCTTTGGCGGCATTGCGGTACGTATGCTGTTTGAAGCCCATAAGAACGAAGATATTATCGAATCCAGAGAAGATTCCATTAAAGTAAACAACATCCTGCAGATCTCCGCCATCGTTGGTTTAAACGGTCTGGTGGCCGGTGTGGGATTTGGTTTTATGGAGACCAGCATGATCAAACAGTTGATCATCCTGGTAGGGGTATCGGTCCTGGCCGTGATCACAGGCATCTATGTGGGATATAACTACGGATACCGTCCGAAAACAAGAGGCTATCTGCTGGGCGGACTGATCCTTTTGATCACTGATATTGTACTGAGTATTCGCTATTTTAATTAAAAACGAGGAGAACAAGGATTATGGGAATGACGATGACACAGAAGATCCTGGCTGCACATGCAGGTCTGCCGGAAGTACATGCCGGACAGCTGATCGAAGCAGATCTGGATCTGGTTCTGGGCAATGATATCACCAGCCCGGTAGCCATCAAGGAAATGCACAAGTTTACCAAAGACGGTGTGTTTGATAAAGACAAGATCGCACTGGTACCGGACCATTTTGTTCCGAACAAGGACATCAAGTCTGCAGAGAACTGCAAATGCGTCCGGGAATTTGCCTGCAAAAACAACATCACCAACTACTTCGAAGTAGGTGAGATGGGTATCGAGCATGCCCTGCTTCCGGAAAAAGGTCTGACCGTTGCCGGTGATGTGATCATCGGTGCGGATTCCCATACCTGTACTTACGGAGCACTGGGAGCTTTTTCCACCGGTGTGGGCAGTACGGATATGGCAGCCGGTATGGCTACCGGAAAAGCCTGGTTTAAGGTTCCTTCCGCCATCAAGTTTGAACTGGTGGGAAAGAAGGCACCCAATATCAGCGGAAAAGATATTATCCTTCATATCATCGGTATGATCGGTGTGGACGGTGCGCTGTACCAGTCAATGGAATTCGTGGGAGAAGGCATTAAGGACCTGACCATGGATGACCGCTTTACCATTGCCAATATGGCCATTGAAGCCGGCGGAAAGAACGGGATCTTCCCGGTGGATGAGCTGGCAGAGCTGTATATGAAAGAACATTCTACCCGTCCTTATGTGATCTACGAAGCAGATAAGGATGCGGAATATACTGCGGAATACACCATTGATCTGAGCACCTTAAAGCCTACGGTTGCTTTCCCGCATCTGCCCGGTAATACCCGGACCTTCGATCAGATCAAAGAGCCCATCAAGATCGATCAGGTGGTGATTGGATCCTGTACCAACGGCCGTCTGGATGATCTTCGTATCGCAGCTTCCTTCCTGCAGGGCAAACATGTGGCAAAGGGCATTCGTGTGATCGTGATCCCCGCAACGCAGGCCATTTATCTGCAGGCGATGGAAGAAGGCCTGATCCGCACCTTCCTGACAGCAGGAGCTGTGGTTTCCACGCCTACCTGCGGTCCCTGTCTGGGTGGATACATGGGTATCCTTGCCCAGGGCGAACGCTGTGTTTCCACCACCAACCGTAACTTTGTAGGTCGTATGGGTCATGTGGATTCCGAGATCTATCTGGCATCTCCCGCAGTAGCGGCAGCCAGCGCTCTGACCGGATATCTTACCGATCCTGCTACCGTTTGATCCTGTACTATACATTGGAGGTTTTTCATGAAAGAAGCCAAAGGAACAGTCATTAAATACGGGGACAACGTGGATACCGACGTGATCATCCCTGCCCGTTATCTGAATACCACCGACCATGCGGAGCTGGCATCCCATTGTATGGAGGATATCGATCCGGATTTTTCCAAAAAGATGAAGCCCGGTGACATTATGGTGGCCAATAAAAATTTTGGTTGCGGCTCATCCAGAGAGCATGCACCCATCGCCATCAAGGCATCCGGCATCAGCTGTGTCATTGCCGAAACCTTTGCCCGGATCTTTTATCGCAATGCCATCAATATCGGTCTTCCCATCATTGAGTGCCCGGAAGCTGCCAAAGAGATCGCAAACGGAGACGAGGTAGAGGTGAACTTTGATACCGGCCTGATCAGTGATCTAACCACCGGAAAGACCTATCAGGGAGAGGCATTCCCGCCCTTCATGCAGAAGATCATTGATGCAGAGGGTCTGATCAACTATATCAATCAGAAGTAAACATGAAACTGTTTCGAACCAAAGATCTGATCATCTTGATACTTGGCCTTCTTCTTTCAGGGTTCCTTGCGCTGATCTGGCATTTTCGCGTTTTGGATGTGGGAGAGAAGGTCATTGTGTCTTATAATGGAGAGGTGGAGCAAACCTTTGACCTGCATGCGGACGGAGAATATATCCTGGTGCATCCGGAAGGGAAGAACGTTCTGACCATCAGTGGAGGAAAAGCTTCCGTGACCGATGCGGATTGTCCGGACCGTTTGTGCGTCCATCAAAAGGCCATCTCCCAAAGGGGGGAAGCGATCATCTGCCTTCCCCATAAACTGGTGATCACCATCGAAGGAGGAGACACTTCTCCGGAGATCGATGCCATCACCAATTAAGGACTGTATGAATCAATCATCCATCGCCCGGAAAACGGCATATATGGGACTTTTTACCGCAGTGGGACTGATCCTGTCCTATGTGGAAGCTCTGATCCCTTTTTATTTCGGCATCCCGGGGATGAAACTTGGGCTCGCCAATATCATGGTCCTTCTGGCCATGGAAACAGTAGGGTATCTGCCGGCACTTTTCATCAACCTGCTGCGGATCCTGCTGGCGGGATTTTTGTTCGGAAACCTGTATTCCA
>JAILDL010000194.1 GCA_024689465.1 Lachnospiraceae bacterium | reverse complement strand
GATTATCAGGAGTAATCCCTGATCGATCAGAAAATGATCCGTGCCCGGGTTATTGCCCGGGCACTTTTTTTGTGCCATCGCCCTACTCCATCGGGACGTAGAATGGTATACTAAAGAAGGTGGGAGAACGTGGATTTTCCCGTGGAAGGTTTAGAGAAGGGATGTGAGCGCAGATGGCAGATGATTATGTGATTGAGATGCTACACATAACAAAAGAGTTCCCCGGTATCAAGGCGAACGATGACATTACGCTGCAGCTTAAGAGGGGAGAGATCCATGCCCTGCTGGGTGAAAACGGAGCAGGCAAGAGTACCCTGATGAGCGTACTGTTCGGTCTTTATCAGGCTGAGCAGGGAGTGATCAAGAAAGACGGAAAAGAAGTACAGGTAAAGGATCCCAACGATGCCAACCGGTTAAAGATCGGTATGGTGCATCAGCATTTTAAACTGGTGGAATGCTTTACGGTACTGGACAATATCATTTTAGGCGTGGAAGACACCAAAAACGGATTCCTGCAGTATGATGCAGCCCGCAAAAAGGTTATGGAGCTGTCCGAGCGTTACGGCCTTCGGGTAGATCCGGACGCTTACGTGTCGGATATTTCCGTGGGAATGCAGCAGAGAGTAGAGATCCTGAAGATGCTCTACCGGGACAATGAGATCCTGATCTTTGACGAGCCCACAGCGGTTCTGACGCCCCAGGAGATCGACGAACTGATGGAGATCATGCGGGGCTTTAAGAAGGAAGGCAAGAGCATCCTGTTCATTACCCATAAGCTGGCAGAGATCATGGCGGTTGCCGATCGCTGTACCGTGCTCCGGAAAGGAAAATGCATGGGTACGGTGGAGATCGCCGGTACCACCAAGGAACAGCTCTCCAAGCTGATGGTAGGACGCGACGTCCAGCTGACCATTGATAAAAAGCCCTGCAAGAGCGGGGAAGCCATTCTGCAGGTACGGGACCTGGTGGTTCCGTCCAAGGTGCATAACAACAATGCGGTGCGCGGCGTATCCTTTGATGTAAAAGCAGGAGAGATCCTCTGTATCGCCGGTATCGAAGGAAACGGCCAGACAGAGCTGGTATACGGTATCACCGGGCTGGAAAAGGTGACCGGCGGAAGCGTTACCTTAAAAGGACAGGATATTACCGCAGCCGGCATTCGCCAGCGCAGCAAAGCCGGTATGAGCCATATCCCGGAGGATCGTCATAAGCACGGTCTGGTACTGGATTATTCCCTGGAGGAGAATCTGGTATTGCAGCGCTATTGGGAACCGCAGTTTGAAAACCATGGTGTGATCAAAAAAGATGCGGTTCGCAGCTATGCAGAAGAACTGATCCAGCGCTTCGATATCCGTTCCGGTCAGGGAGCCATCACAAAGGCGCGTTCCATGTCCGGCGGTAATCAGCAGAAGGCCATTATCGCCCGTGAGATCGACAAGCAGCCGGAACTTTTGGTAGCGGTACAGCCCACCAGAGGTCTGGACGTCGGTGCCATCGAATATATCCACAAGCAGCTCATTGCGGAGCGGGATGCGGGTAAGGCCGTCCTCCTGGTTTCCCTGGAGCTGGATGAAGTAATGGATCTGTCCGACCGGATCCTCGTCATGTACGAAGGCGAGATCGTAGGAGAGTTTGATCCGAAGCAGACAGATGTACAGGAGCTGGGTCTGTATATGGCCGGCGCCAAGAATGACTATAAGAAAGCAAAGGAGGCATAAGAACCGTGAATAAGAAGAAACGTCTTGCTGAAAACGGCATGCTGATCAGTATCCTGGCCTCCGTTGTTTCCATTGTATTTGGCCTGATCTTCGGCTTTGTCCTGCTGTTTATCTTAAACCCCGCCAAAGCAGGCGTGGGGATAAACGCCATGCTGACCACCGGTTTTTCCAGCCTGGATCAGTTCGGAAAGGTGCTGTATCAGTCTGCACCCCTGATGCTCTGCGGTTTGTCCGTTGGCTTTGCCTTTAAGACCGGCCTGTTCAACATCGGTGCATCGGGACAGTACACCATCGGTGCCTTTTGTGCCCTGATCGGTGCCATCGCTTTGCAGCTTCCCTGGTGGGCATGTCTGTTACTTGCCTGCATCGGAGGCGGTATCTGGGGTATTTTCCCCGGCCTGTTCAAAGCGCTGTTTAATGTAAATGAAGTCATCACCTCCATCATGTTTAACTGGATCGGTATGTTCCTGGTAAATTTCCTGCTGGCCAATATGCCCATTATGCTGGCCAGTGCCTGGGGGGCAAGCAACTCCGACCGTACGGCGGCTCTTTCTGCGGCCAATCCCGGTGCGGTGATCCCCAAGGCAGGCCTGGATAAGATCCTGGGGAATTCCAGCTGGATCAACATCAGCGTATTTATTGCGGTACTGGTAGCGCTGCTGACCTTCTTTATCCTGAACAAGACCACCTTCGGCTACGAGCTGAAGGCCTGCGGTTATAACAAGGAGGCATCCCGCTACGCCGGTATCAATGCAAACCGCAACGTGGTCCTGTCCATGATCATTGCAGGTGCCCTGTCCGGACTGGGCGGCGGGATCTACTATCTGGCAGGAACCATTCAGTACGTACTGGAGAAATCCATTTTGAGCATGGGCTTTAACGGTATCCCCGTTGCCCTGCTGGCCAATTCCAATCCCATCGGAACGGTCTTCAGTGCACTGTTCATCAGTTACATTCAGGTAGGCGGTTCTGCGATGCAGCCCAACTTCTCTTCGGAAGCAACGGATATCATCATCGCGGTGATCATTTATCTGGCAGCATTCTCCCTTCTCATGAGAGGCATGATCATCAGGCTTCTCTCCGGCAAGAAGGAGAAGGAGGTGAAGGCATGAATATTTTAGCGAATATCATTTCTCTCACCGTTGTATTTGCAGTTCCTCTGATGCTGGTAGCCCTTGGCGGTATGTATTCCGAGCACTCCGGTGTCATCAACCTGGCTCTGGAAGGTATCATGGTGATCGGTGCGCTGTGCGCATGCTTTACCCTGCAGAATCTGGATCGCAGCGGCTTTGGTCCTGCACATCCCCAGCTGTCCATGCTGATCGCTATCCTCATCGCCGGCGTGACGGGAATGCTCTTTTCCATTCTCCTGGCATTCGCGGCCATCAACCTGAAGGCGGACCAGACCATCGGCGGTACGGCACTCAATACCTTCGCACCGGCCTTTGCTGTTGTAGTGACCTGGGCCGTACAGGGACAGGGACTGACCACCATCCAGATCCCCACCTGGATCCGGATCACCCAGGCAAACTTTGGACTGGAAGCCGGAAACGGATTCTGGGACAATGTGATCTTCAAATATTTCTATCTGACCACACCCATTGCGGTGCTGCTGTTCTTCGCTGCATGGATCGTGATGTATAAGACCCGCTTCGGACTGCGCCTGAGAGCCTGCGGTGAACATCCTCAGGCAGCGGATTCCGTGGGGATCAACGTATACCGCATGCGTTATGCCGGCGTTCTGATCTCCGGATTCTTAGGCGGCATAGGAGGTATTGCCTATACCATTGCCGTGGGCAGCGGGTTCAGTTCCAGCGTAGGAGGCTACGGCTTCCTGGCACTGGCGGTTATGATCTTCGGTAACTGGAAGCCGGTTCAGATCATGGGATCTGCGGTATTCTTCGCATTGTTCAAGGTAATTGCCGCATATAATTCATCCATTCCCTTCCTGCCGAAGTTAGAGGGCATCAAGGATAAGTCATCCCTGTATCAGATGCTCCCCTATGTGGTGACCATGATCGTTCTGATCTTCACATCCAAGTCTTCCAAGGCACCGAAGGCGGAAGGTATCCCTTATGATAAGGGTTCCAGATAAACAAAAAGGATTGTACAGGAGGATTTTGAAACATGGCTAAGAAGATAGCAAAAGTGATCGCGATCATTCTCATGATCATCGGAATTGCAGTCCTCGCCTACTATGTAGTGCAGTATTTTAAGGCAAAAAGAGGCGACGAGGATGTGGACTGGTTCCCGGTAGAGAAGATCGAAAACAAATTAAATCAGATCCGGAAACAGCTGGATACGCTTCTGGAGCAGGTACAAAAAGGAGACGGCTTTACATGTTAAATTCGAAAATGTTTGATCATACTCTGTTAAAAGCAGAGGCAACACAGGAACAGGTAGCACAGATCTGTAAGGAAGCGGTTACCTACGATTTTGCTTCCGTATGTGTGAATTCCTGCTATACCGCATTTGTTGCCGAGCACCTGAAGGGCAGCACGGTAAAGACCTGTACGGTAGTGGGGTTCCCGCTGGGTGCCATGAGCACAAAGGCCAAGGCAGCCGAGACATCCTACGCCGTAGCGGACGGCGCCGATGAGATCGATATGGTCATCAATGTAGGCGCCTTGAAGGAAGGCCGTTATGATTACGTTCTGGAAGATATCAAGGCCGTAAAGGAAGCCTGTGGAAAGGCGCTTTTAAAGGTCATCATCGAGACCTGCCTGCTGACGGATGCAGAGAAGGTAAAAGCCTGTGAACTGTCTGTGGAAGCAGGAGCCGACTTTGTAAAGACCTCCACCGGTTTTTCCACCGGCGGAGCAAAGGCAGTGGATGTAGCGCTGATGCGTAAGACCGTGGGAGACTCTGTGGGTGTAAAGGCTTCCGGTGGGATCCGGGATACCCAGACTGCAGAGAAAATGGTGGAAGCAGGCGCAAACCGCCTGGGAACCAGTGCGACCATCGCAATCTTATCGTAAGGCGGAACGGACATGGCAAAATTGTATTTCAGGCATGGCGCCATGGGCAGTTCCAAAACAGCCAATGCGCTGATGGTAGCCTATAACTACTACGAGAGAGGAAAGCGGGCCCTCGTGGTAAAGCCCCAGTTGGAAAGCCGGGACGGAAAACAGGTGATCAAAAGCCGGATCGGCCTGGAGCAGGAATGCGAATTCGTGGAAAATCTGGTAAAGATGAGCGACGATGAGATCCGGGAATATGACTGCATCATTGTGGATGAAGCCCAGTTCTGCAAAAAGGCGGAGATTGAATTCTTTCTCCACATTGTGGATCATTTAGGGATCCCGGTGATCTGCTACGGACTGCGCACCGATTTTCGAAGAGAACCCTTTGAAGGCTCCATCTGGCTTTTGGCCTGGGCGGATGTGATCGAGGAATTAAAGACCGTATGCTGGTGCGGGCAGGGAGCCTGCTGCAATACCAGACTGGATGCTTCCGGAAAGATCATCCGAAGCGGAGAACAGGTGGTACTGGGCGGAAACGACCGGTATATCGCCTTATGCAGGAAACATTACGAAAACGGAGACATCGGTCCCGGATGGGTACTTCCCAAAGACTGAATCTTTGGTATACTAGGACGGGAGGCCGAAGTAAAAATGGAAGACAGAGAATACAAAGTTTACGAGATCAAAAAGAGCGTCTTTGAAGACAATAATAAAGAAGCAGACCAGCTCCGTGCGGAACTGAAGGAGAAGAAAACCTTCCTCCTGAACCTGATGTCTTCACCCGGCGCAGGAAAGACAACTACCCTGAAGGCCACCATCGCGGCCCTGAAGGATGAGATGAATATCGCGGTCATGGAGGCGGACATTGATTCGGATGTGGATGCAGCCACCATTGCCACTACCGGAGCAAAAGTGATCCAGCTGCATACCGGTGGCATGTGCCATCTGGATGCGGGAATGACCAGACAGGGAATCGAACAGATCGGGATCGAAGGGATCGATCTGGCGATCCTGGAAAATGTGGGCAACCTGGTTTGTCCGGCGGAATTTGACACGGGCTCTTCCAAGAACGCCATGATCCTCAGCGTTCCGGAGGGCGATGATAAACCGTTAAAGTATCCGCTGATGTTTTCCATCTGCGATGTACTGCTGATCAACAAGATCGATGCAATGGATTATTTCGATTTTGATCTGAAAGCGGTTGAGGAGCGGGCGAAACGCCTGAATCCCGATATCGAAGTGATCCCCATTTCCGCCAGAAACGGCGACGGGATCGATAAATGGGCAGATTGGCTGAGACGATCTGTGAAAGAATGGCAATCCTAAAGTGCGTGGGGGCGGACTTTTTAAACTGAAAGTCCGCTCTTTTTTTGTGTATGGAAACACTCCAGGGAAAGAACAAAAACCATCAGACAGGTAAGAGAGGGAAAAATGGAAAACAAACAGATCCTGGACTTTGCGACCCGTTGTCTGCGGGAATACGAAGCCAAAGAAGTGAAATGGAACTATGAGATCGGATGCGTGGTCATCGCATGCAAACAGCTTTACGAAGCAACCGGGGAGCGGTCTTTTCTGGACCATGCCCTGCGCATCATGGAAGAGAGAGTTTCACCGGATGGAACGATCCCGGCTTTTCGCGGGGACAAATATAACATTGATAACATGAACTGCGGAAAAGGCCTGCTGATCGCCCTGGATGAAACAGGAGACGAACGCTACAAGAAGGCCCTGGAGTTTCTCATGGGGGTTCTGGCAAAGCACCCCAGATGCAAATGCGGAAACTTCTGGCACAAGGAGATCTATCCCAACCAGATCTGGCTGGACGGCCTGTATATGGCCCAGCCTCTGTATATGGAATACGAGACCCGTTACCACAATAAGGAACATTATAACGATATCATCGATCAGTTTGTAAATGTGCGAAAGTATCTCTACGATCCAAAGAAGGGATTGTACTATCACGGCTACGATGAGAGCAGACAAGCACCCTGGTGCAACAAGGAGAGCGGCTGCTCGGCCAACTTCTGGAGCCGTGCCTGCGGTTGGTATCTGATGGCCCTGGTGGATACCATGGATGCCATGAGCGAGCAGATCTATGAGCACTATCGGACCCTGGAGGATCTGTTCCGGGAAGCCGTGCACGGACTGATCCCTTATCTGGATCCGGAAAGCCATATGCTTTATCAGGTCATCGATCATCCTGAAGCAGAAGGCAACTATCTGGAAACCAGCGGCAGTGCCATGGCGGCCTATGCCATTCTGAAAGCCTGCAGGATGGGCGTGCTCCTGCAGGAAAAATACCTGCCGGTAGGAAGAAGCATGTTTGAAGGCATTGTAAAGGAAAAGCTTCGCGAAGATCCCCAGGGGACCCTACGACTGTATGACATCTGCGATGTGGCGGGCTTAGGACCCGGTACCGAGCGCGACGGCTCGGTTGCATATTACCTGTCGGAGCCGAAGAGCGTAGACGAAGCCAAGGGCGTGGGTGCATTTTTGATGGCCTACAGTGAGTATCTGAAAACCGGTAAGGAGTAAAGGATTACCATGAACCTTAAAATATTATTGATAACCGCAAGAAGCATTACCATAGAGATCGAGGACGGAGGAAGATACTATACCAGACGTCCCTATATCCTGTACCTGAATGGACAGAAGTTTGAAGAGACAGATAAGGTGATCACCAACCTTTTTTCCCTTACGCCCGATACGGAGTATGAACTGACCCTGGAAGGAGAGGCACAAACCCTTTGTTTCCGGACATTAAAGGAATTTGTTACATTAAATGTCCGGGACTTTGGTGCTGCGGGAGATGGAGAAAAGGATGATACGGCAGCAATCCAGGCAGCGATCCTGGCTTGTCCCCGGGAGAGCCGCGTGCTGATCCCGAAAGGTACCTACAAGGTAGGACCGCTGTTCTTAAAGAGCTACCTGAACCTGGAACTGGCAGAGGGAGCGGTTCTTTCCGCAAAGACCGATAAAGAAGAGTTTCCCCGCTTGCCTGGCCTGATCCAGAGCTATGATGAAACCGATGAATACAATCTGGCCAGTTGGGAAGGAAATCCCTTAAACAGCTACGCCTCCATTCTTACCGGCTTGCAGGCAGACCATGTGGTGGTTTACGGAAAAGGTGAGATCAACGGAAACGCCTCCCGGGAAAACTGGTGGGGTATGGCGAAGACCATGCAGGGATGTTTCCGTCCCCATATGCTCTTTATCAATCATTGCAGGGACTTTAAGCTGCAGGGCCTGACCTTTAAGAACAGTCCTTCCTGGACCTTACATCCCTATTTTTCCGTAGATGTGGATTTTCTGGGCACCAGGATCATCAATCCTGCAGATTCCCCTAATACAGATGGGATCGATCCGGAATCCGTAAAGAACATGAATATCCTGGGCATGCGTTTTACCCTGGGAGATGACTGCATTGCGGTAAAATCCGGAAAGATCTATATGGGAAGGAAGTTTAAACAGCCATCGGAACAGCTTACGATCCGCCACTGCTATATGGAAAACGGACATGGAGCAGTAACGGTCGGGAGCGAAATGGCAGGCGGTGTAAAGGACCTGCTGGTGGAAAACTGCATTTTCTCCCATACAGACCGGGGACTGCGGATCAAAACCCGCAGAGGTCGGGGAAAAGACGCGATACTGGACGGCATTACCTTCCGGAGCATCACCATGGATCATGTCATGACGCCGCTGGTAGTCAACTCCTTCTATTTCTGCGATCCAGACGGACATACTTCCTATGTGCAGAGCAGAGACCCTTACCCCGTGGATGAGCGGACACCGCAGATCCGGAACCTGACCTTTGAAGACATGGAATGCACAAACTGTCATGTAAGGGCGGCATATTTTGAAGGATTACCGGAACAGAAGATTGAAAAGATCGAGATGCGAAATATCAGCATCTCCTTTGCAGAGGATGCAAAGAGCGGAGTGCCCGCAATGAGCGAAGGCGTAGAAGCCTGCAGCAAACAGGGCCTCTACGCCTCGAATATCAAGGAACTGATCCTGGAAAATGTAAGGATCACCGGTCAGGATGGAGCCGAAAAAGAGCTTTATCACGTAGACAATATGTGATCGATGGTATAGGCGGCAGCCTCTTCATCCGTCAGCTGACGGGAGAAAGCGGCGCGCTTACCCGGATGCGCTCCGGGGCCGGTGGAGTGATACTCTGCAAAGAGGATGGTATCATGGGCAAAATCCTTGCCCCAGTCGTGCCAGCCCTCCGGCCGGATATGGGGTCCCATCTCACAGTTTAAGAACACAACTTTTGCGTATTCACGCCAGGGCCTGCCCAGATAACAGCTGTTATCTGGGCAGTTTCCCGTTAATCTGCAATGATCGAAGACAAAGCCGAAGGGCCTTCCTTCCGGAGTGGACGCGGCGGTCACGTAGCCGTAGATCTTCTGGGTATCGGGATCGTTGCTTGCCGGTTCATCGTCGGTCTTCTGAGAAAACAATTCGCAGTTTTCAAAATAAGCGGTGGCACCGCCAAAAATAAAGTCCACATCCCCTCGGATAAAGCAGTCTTTGTAATAATGCCTGCCGACGTTGCGGGGAGCAAATTCCTTGGGCCCTCGAAAACCACCGGGCTCGACTTCCTTAGGGGGAAGAGGAGCGGCAAAGAGGGTATCCTGGCTGGCTAAGAGATGGCAATGGTCAAAGGTGATATGGTCGCCGTCTACATATAAGGCCAGGGCCTGGCCGGCCAGGCGTCCAAAGCCGGCTGCATTTTCAAAAGTAATATTGCGGGCGGTAAAATCATGGGTATCGATAAAGACCGTCTGGGTACGGAAGGTCCCCCGCTTGATCCCGTCTTCCAGGATCTCAAAGGCACCAAGACGCCCGGTGATCCTGGTCGTTTCGGGAGAATCTCCTTCCAGGGTCACATAGGGCTTGTTGATGGTGATGGGGCCTTCATAGACGCCGGGGGAAAGACGGATGAGAACCGGGACTTCATTATCCTCGGGGATGGAATCCACGGCTTCCTGAATGGATGAAAATTCCTGAGGAAACGGGTCTTCCTGACCGAGATAAATTAATTCAACATTTAACATTTATGCCTCCTTGGATGGTTTGTTTTCACGCATGGCACTGGGCGTAATGCCAAAGATCTTCTTAAAAGCACGACGGAATGTATTGGCGTTGTTGTATCCTACGGCCAGATACAGTTCGTTCAGACTGATGTCTGTTTCCCGGATCAGACGGGAAGCTTCTTCCATTCGGACGTTCTCCAGATAGTTGGAGAAATTCTGCTGATAGGTCTCCTTAAACAAATGAGAAAAATAACTTTCGGATATGTGGAACTGATCGCTGATCCGGGTAAGACCAAGAGACGGGTCGGCAAACTTTTCGTCTATAAATTTCCGGATCTCCTTGATCAGCTGGCTCTCATCGGAGGAGGCCAGATTCAGCTTGCATAAGCTGTGGGCGATATCTTCCATCAGCTGCATGGACATCTTTTTGCCAAAGAGTGCATCGATGGTTTCCAGACGCTCCGTATTCTGTTCGTTTGGCCGGATCAGGTTCCGGGCGCGAAACAGGGTGTTTCGGATATCGGAAAGAAGATACTCCATCAGGTTGTTGGGAAGAGAACGATATTCCAGGTTCTCCTGCCGGATGATCTCAAAGAGAGAGGTCAGTTGTTCGTCTGCACCGGAGGTGATGCAGCTGACCATACGATTCTGGAAATCCACAGGATAGTAATAGGATCCGGAATCTTTGCGGATCATCTGATAGGGCAGGAAGATGTAGTTTTTGTTGGTATAATTGATGGCTTCCAGAGCCTGATCGTAGGAACGCCAGATGGTCTCCAGATAGGTCTTGCCGTTTCCCAGTCCGCCGTAGAGCCAGATGGAATAATTTTCCAGCAGATAGTTATGCAGCCGCAGCACCTTGTCCTGGATCTCCATGGGATCATCACTTCCAAGGGGCATGTGGAGTAAGACCGCATAGGCCCGCTCTTCCGGAGAAAAGATGTAGAGGGGCTCTCCCAGGAAGGCTTTGAAGATCTCCTGGATCTTCTCATAATCCACCTGATCGGAAGCGGTAAATAAGGACTCCTGCTCCGGCGCATTGATGTATTCGTTTTCGTAGATCAGCATGTACAGCACGTAGTAGCGCTGGTCCTGCTCCGGGAAGCCCAGATAGCTTCGCACATAGTCCAGCTCGTCGCTGCTGTGGATCTGTCCCAGCATCAGGCGTCTGGCATAGGCGTTCTGCAGATGGGGACGCTGCTGGTCCAGGGTTTCCTTAAGGGTTTCATTATTCTGGGTCATATCCATCAGCTGATCGTTTAGCAGAGAAACGGGGCGGAGGTTTCTCTGAGAGAAAAAGAGACTGAGGAACAGGCCAGCAAAGAGGGCTACAAAGACCATAAGTCCGTAGATCAGCTGATAATTGCGAAGAAAACCGGATGCGGCCTTGGTGGGCAGCACCAGATAATAGGTCAGGCCGTTGAGGGTTCCCGCGCAGGAGAGCACCGTCATCCGCTGGCCGTCCAGCCGCAGAGAACAGGTGGAGCGATCCTGAAAATCCAGGGATGTAAAGGTATCGGCGGAAAGAGAACGGCCGTTATCGTTAACCGTAAAGGCAATTTCCCCGTCTCCGTCCACAGCGCATAAAAAGCCGGATTCGTAGAAGGAGATGTTCCGGAACAGTTCCAGGAACCGGTCCTTATCAATGGAGAAGCAGATGCTGGCCCTGGTGCCGGACAAGGAATAGGTGGACAGATCCGTTACATAATAGTAAAGGACTCTGGAAGGATTCACCTGATAGTCGCAGGCGGCATGGAATTTCCGAAAGCCGTACTCACCCTTTAAGAGGCTGCGCCAGGAATCCAGCTTGTCCTCCTGCATATGCTCTTCGTGAAGATAGAAGGTCTCGCTGGACTTAAACTGGGAATAGGACAGGATATAATCCGTGCCGGGCATGTAGATAAAATAGGAACGGATGGGCAGGATGAATTCGTTGGGAATGAACAGTGTAAGATCCTGCTGAGCCTGGTATGCTGCATAGATAAATTCCGGACTGTACTCCTGATAGGAAACCAGACGGTGTACCGTAGCGGTACGGGAGATCTGGCTGCATAAGGTATCCATTAAGGAAAGGGAGGAGTCCAGAGAAGAAACCGACTGTTCCAGAAGAGCCTGATTCTCTCCCCAGAACCGGTCGTCTACCGAAGTGATACTGAAGGAATACAGACCGATGCCTAATACGAACATCAGGACAAGGATCAGAGAATAAGACAAAATGAGCTGCCGGATAAAGGGGGTAAGCCGGCCTTTATCGGGCAGGGAGCCCAGGGATTTGGATAAAGCGTTGGTAAAGATCTTTGATAAGCGTTTCATAGTAAAATAACATGTGTAACTAAAATAAAAATGTAAGCGTTTTCACAATCATTATAACGGATTTTTTGTCAAAGGGGAAGAAAAGTTGCGGAAATTGGTAAAACGAAAAACCACGCAAAAATGCGCGATGTGCAAAATTTGACCTAAAGATTTGCACCCTGTTTCAAAATGTGTTTCTTGTCCTTGGAGATTTGTCTGTGCTACTTTGAGGGTGTCAAACGTAAACGCTTACATTTTGATCTCAAAATCATACACACACGCAAGCAGAGATCACCCCCAAAAATGTAAGCAACTATATAGGAGGGACGTTATGAAGAAGAAGTTAGTTTCTATGCTTCTGGTTGCCGCTATGGCAACAACACTCGTAACTGGTTGTGGTTCCCAGGCAGCTTCTACCGAATCTGCAGCAAGCGATACCACAGCAGCTACAACAGCAGCAGAGGCTCCCGCAGCAGAAGAAGCTGCACCTGCAGCAGAAGAAGTTGCAAAGCCTGAAAAGATCACCATGATGGTGGATGGTACAGTAGTTACCCAGGCAAACGGCCGCGATGCTTTCGAGGCTCGTTGGGAAGAGCTGACCGGAATTGATCTTGTGATCAATCAGCCCGACCACGATGCTTACTATGAGCAGGTTAGCCAGACCATCGCATCCGGAGAACTTCCCGATGTGATCTTATTAAGTGCAAACTACTATTCCTCTTATGCAGCAGCAGGTCTCCTTTGGGACATGACCGATGCATATGAGAATTCCGAACTGAAGGCTTCCAGCCGTTTCATCGGCGACAGCGTTGAGCAGGGCCTGAAGATCGACGGAAAGCTTTACGGTTTTGCTCCCACCCGTGGAAACGGATGCGTAACCTATGTAAAGCAGTCCTGGTTAGACAATTGCGGAATCAAGGCTCCTACCAACTATGATGAGTACATCGCAATGCTGGATGCATTTACCAACGGCGATCCCGATGGTAACGGTGTAGACGGCGATACCTATGCAGTATCTGCAGCAGGTTATGTTGGCAGCGAAGCTCCTTTCACAAACTACATGGCTGAGTTCTATCAGGATGCATATCCTTCTTTCTATCAGAAAGAGGACGGAACCTGGGTGGATGGTTTCACAGAGGATTCCATGAAGGCAGCTATGCAGAGAATTCAGGATGCAGCAAATGCAGGTTACTTAGATCCTGAAACTCTGACCAACGGTACAAAGGATTGCCGTAACAAGTTCTATGAGGACAAGTTCGGCGTATTTACCTACTGGGCAGGTACCTGGGCAACCAACTTAAAGACCAACCTGGAAGCAAACGACTTAAACGGTGATCTGGTTGCACTTCCTCCCATCGCAGAAGTAGCAGCAGGCGGCGGATACTTTGACCGTGTTCCTCCCGTATGGTGCATCACGACTGCTTGTGAGAATCCTGAAGGTGTGTTCAAGTACTTCATCGAGACCATGTTAGACGGTGGCGATATGCAGACCCTGTGGACTTACGGTGTAGAAGGAACCCACTGGTCTACTGCAGCGGAAACCTTTACCTTTGGTGAAGGCGAAGATGCTAAGACCTATGAGTACGCTGAAGGCGAGTTCCACATGCTGGAGAACCTTGAGACTCCCGGAACCTTCTATAAGAAGAACCACATCGATCCCATGCTTTCCCTGGCTAAGTTCGAAGGGGAAGATCCCGGTCTGGCAACCGTTGCTGACGAAGCTAAGGCTTCTCAGGAACTGTTCAACAACAACTCTCATGTAGCAGACCTGGCTGTAACCACCGATGCTATGCAGGAGTACAACGGAGATCTGTGGAACAAGAAGGCTGAGCTGATCGCGAAGGTTGCTCAGAACCAGATGAGCGTAGAGGATGCATATGCTGAGTTCGAAGCAGGCGGATACGCTGCAAATTCTCAGGCAATTGTTGACTCTCTGAATGCACTGAACTAATTAGTGTGAGCACACGGAGCAGGGCAGAACCATCACCCTGCTCCGTTTTTACCAATTCTGTCGGGTGGTCCGACGGGGGTAAGAACGTACTAGCGTAAGGAGAAATCAATATGGCTAAAAAAGTCGATCCGGCGATCGCTAAGAACCTGGAACTGTTAAAGGCCTCTCAGAGAAGAAGCGTCAAGAAACGCATCTGGAAATATCGCGGTTTTTACCTGATGGTACTGCCCATCATCGTTCTGGCGTTTGTATTCAACTACATTCCCATGTTTGGAAATGTTTATGCGTTTACCAACTACAACGGTATCAAGACCAGCCAGCCTCTGCTGGAATATCTGCAGGAGCATTGGGTAGGTTTTGCAAACTTTAAAAAGATGTTTTCCACGGCTGAATTCGTGAAGGCTTTTGGAAACACCCTTTTCATGAGTATTACCAAATTGCTGCTCAACACGGTTGCGGCAGTCATTGTTTCCCTGTTCTTAAATGAGATCCTGAACATCCATTTCAAGAAAATAGCACAGACCATAATATACCTGCCCCACTTCCTGTCCTGGGTTGTTACGGCGTCGGTATTTACCATGATCCTTTCCCCCACCAGCGCCGGACTGGTCAATACAGTACTGGTAAACCTGGGAATTGTGGAAAAGGGATCCGAGATATATTTCCTGGCAAAATCCAACTGGTGGACCTTCTGGTTCTTCATGATCAACCTTTGGAAGGATACCGGTTGGGGAACCATCATCTTCCTTGCAACCTTGTCCGGCATCAATCCGGAGATCTACGAAGCAGGAGACATCGATGGAGCTTCCAGATTCCAGAAGATGCGGTACATTACCCTTCCTGCACTGATGAACACCATCGTCATCGTGCTGATCCTGGATCTGGCCAAGGTTATGAACCTGTTTGAATCCGTATTCGTATTACAGAACGATGCGGTGAAGATCTCCACCAACGTATTGCAGACCTATGTTTACTACCAGACCTTCCAGAGTGCAACCATCGCAAACTACGGCTATACCACAGCGGTTGGCCTTGCCAAGTCATTGGTTGGCTGCGCGCTGGTGCTGATCTGTAATTGGCTGAGTAAAAAGGTCCGCGGACGCGGAATCATATAAGGGAGGTGTGAAAAATGGCAAAATCAAAAGTAAATAACACATCAAAGCCCAAGATTCACGCATTCCACATTATCAATGCGGTGATCTTCATTGTGATCTGCCTCATCGTGCTGATCCCCATCTGGAAAGTAGTCGTAGACTCTCTGGATTTAAAGACCGCCTATGGTATGCGCTTCTGGCCTAAGGAATTCGGCCTGGACGGATATATTTCCGTATTTACCAACCCCACGCTGTACCATCCTCTGATCATTTCCGTGATCACCACGGTGGGCGGTACCTTCCTGGGATTGCTGTTATCCACCCTGACTGCCTACGTGCTGATCCAGTATGATCTGCCGGGCAGGACCTTTATTTCCGGATATCTGCTGTTTACAATGGTATTTACCGGCGGTATGATCCCTACCTACCTGGTAGTAAGGGCGCTGCACCTGACCAACACCCTATGGGCGGTGACGCTGATACCGGCCATCAACATATATGACCTGGTATTGATGCGAAACTTCTTTGAAGGCATCCCTTCCTCTCTGTTTGAATCGGCGGAGATCGACGGATGCAGCCCTATTCAGACCTTCTTCCGCATCGTACTGCCTCTTTCCAAGGCAGGCCTTGCTTCCATCGGTCTGATGTTTGCGGTGAACTACTGGAACAACTATACGAACTACAAACTGTATATCAACGATTCCAATCTGTACAACTTCCAGATGAAGCTGCGAAGCATCATCATGGGTAGTGACCTTCCTTCTGCGGCAGGTTCCGCGACGGAAAACACCGTAAGGAATGCGGCCATTATGGTGGCCATCATACCGTTCATGATCGTATATCCTTTCCTGCAGAAATACTTTGTAAAGGGTATCAACATCGGAGCAGTAAAAGAATAAAAAATAAAGAGAGTGTACTCTTTTGGGGTACACTCTTTTTTCAGTAAAAGGAGTAGCTACATGAAAACCATTTTCTGGGCGGGGGATTCCACCGTCAAGACCAACCTCTTTGTTACCTTTCCCCAGACCGGGATCGGACAGGCATTTGACCGTTATGTGCGGCCGGATGTGGTGATCTTTAACCATGCGGAAAACGGAAGAAGCACCAAAAGCTTTCTGGCGGAGGGGCGGCTGCCGGCCATTGAAGAGAACATAAAAGAAGGAGATTTTCTCTTTATCCAGTTCGGACATAACGATGAGAAACTGGAGGATCCCCTGCGGGGAACCCACCCGGAAACCGATTTTACGGAGAATCTGAAGATCTTTATCGATACCGCCAAAAAACACGGCGCCTACCCGGTACTGATCACACCCCTGGAAAGACGCCTCTTTGAAGAAGACGGCAGTCTGAAAACACCTTCCGCCCATGAACCCTATGTAAAGGCCATCCTGGAAGCAGGAAGACGTTTTGAAACACCTGTTATCGATCTGTGGAAGATCAGCCGCGCCTTTCTGGAACAGGAAGGGGACGCCGCAACGATCCGGTATTTTATGCACACGGTTCCGGGAGAATATTCCCGGGCGCCGGAAGGCCAGGTGGACAATACCCACTTAAAATATGCCGGTGCCATGAAGTTTGCAGGAATGATTGCAAACGAACTGGTGAAGCTGGGCGGTGTGTACGCACAGCTGATCGCGGAGCCGGAGGCCCTTCAGGAGGCAGTACGGATCGAGGTAAACGGCTGAGGAAGGAACAACTGTTATGCAGGAACTGATGCAGATCATTGAGGCAGAAGACCTTGAAAAATTACATCAGGAATTAATAAATGAGCCTGCTTTGGTGACGCCGGAAATGTTCTTTCGGGCCTGCGAGAAGGGCTCTGCTCCTCTGGTCCGCTATATGACCGAGTATTCCCGTATCAGCTTAAACGAAAAGGATGGGCAGTATCGGGGCTGCCTGCATTATGCTGCCCGGTCAGGAAATGCTGCGCTGTTTCGGTATCTGACGGAGCAGTGCGGCATGGATCCTTTAGAAGGAGATGCAAGGCAGAAAACACCCTGGGACGAAGCCATCACGGCCGGAGCAAAAGAGATCGTAGCCTATCTGGAAAACCGGTATCAGGCAAAGCGGGAGGACTTTTACAAAAATCCCATCCGGACCGGATTCTTTCCGGACCCTTCCATCATTCGGGTGGGAGAAGATTACTATATGGTCAATTCCTCCTTTGTGTTTTTTCCCTGTATTCCCGTATCCCATTCCAGAGACCTGGTAAACTGGGAGATCATCGGCTATGCCATTACGAATCCTGAGTGGGCTATGCTGGATGAGCTGGAAGGGGGAAGAGGCTACTGGGCTCCGGACATTTCCTATTTTGACGGGCTTTTTCACATTACCGCCACCTACAGACGAAACGATACCCATCCCGGACAGACGGCTGGGCCCCTTCCTTCGGGAATAAACC
>JAILDL010000177.1 GCA_024689465.1 Lachnospiraceae bacterium | reverse complement strand
TGTAAAAATGTAAGCGCAATAAGAGTAGTTGAAATAAGTTCTTTATATTCCCACACTCGTCCAGATGGAAGAAAATCTTCCACAACATGGGATGATTTGGGATACCAATGGAGTGGTGTAGGAGAAAATATTGCAAAAATTGGAAATTATAATACAACAAGCTCTTTGACACAAAAAGCTGATGAATTTTATAATTTGTTTAAATATTCACCAAGTCATTACTCTTGTATGATTAATTCAAAATGGAAGAAAGCATACTTTAATATATATATAACCTACGAAGAAGATGGAGAAACAGTATATCATTGTGTTCAAACATTTTCTAAATAATTGATTTAAAAGGCCCTGCTCAAAAAAGAGCAGGACCTCAGACTGTTAAAAAAAGACTGCTCGCAGTGAGCAGCCTTTTTTAGGTTGTGCGCCTAGCGGCGCACGTTTCTAACGGGTTCAAGTCCCGAATCCACCCGGTAGTGGGAAGGATATAGCCGAAGGCAAGGGTGTCCGCCGCGAGGCGGAATCTGGAGGAAGCCATTAAGGCAAATCCGACTTTTGATAAGTTGCAGTTAACGGAGCGCGGTAAGGAGTTGATCTGTTGGTACGAAGGTTTTAAAAACGCCCTGGAAAATAATTAATGATGATTACTGGAGCTATCCCTGCAATGTAGATTGCAACCATTCGAAAACAACGATACAATCGGTAATGGAGTGTATACAATAATCAATTGCTTCAGAAAGAAGGTTTCATAATGGCAACAAAGAAAAACGAGTTTCAGGCATATACAGACTTTATCATGGATAAGACTGTGGAACTGCTGCAGATCGATTCCCCTACGGGATATACCGACGATGCGGCTGCATGGGTAAAGAAGGAATTTGAAGCCCTGGGCTACAAGGCTTCCTTTACCAACAAGGGCGGTGTCATGGTAGACCTGGGCGGTAAGGATAAGAAAAACGGATTTCTGCTGGAAGCCCACACAGATACCCTGGGCGGCATGGTTTCCTGCATTAAGGAAAACGGACGTCTGACCGTAACCCCTCTGGGCGGCATGAATGCCAACAATGCGGAAACAGAAAATGTCCGTGTGGTAACGAAGTTTGACGGCATTTACGAAGGAACCTTCCAGCTGATCAACGCATCCATCCATGTAAACGGTGAGTATGACGATATCAAGCGTGATTTTGATAAGTGCGAAGTGGTGCTGGATGAGGATGTAAAAACAAAGGCAGATGCAGAAAAGCTGGGCATCAGCATCGGGGATATCGTATGCTTTGAGCCCAACACCCGTATTACAAAGAGCGGCTATATCAAGAGCCGTTTCCTGGATGATAAGCTGAGCGTGGGCATTGTCCTTGGCTTTGCAAAGTATCTGAAGGATAAGAAGATCACCTTGAAGCGTGCAACCTATGTGCATGTCACAGTTTATGAAGAGGTTGGCCACGGCGGCTGCGCCTCCATTCCGGAGGGTGTAACGGAAGCGTTATCCGTTGATATGGGCTGCGTGGGCGAAGGCCTCACCTGTACCGAGAAGCAGGTATCCATCTGTGCCAACGACAGCCACGGCCCTTACGCATATGCTGTTGTAAAGGGACTCATCGAAGCAGCCAGAAAGATGAAAGCGGACTATGCAGTGGATGTATATCCCCACTACGGTTCCGATGTGGAAGCTTCCCTTCGCGCCGGTGCCGATATGAAGCATGGCCTCATCGGAGCAGGTGTGTATGCTTCTCACGGTTATGAGAGAAGTCACCGGGATGGAGCGGAGAACACCTTAAAGCTTTTGATCGGATATCTGGCTTAAGAATATAAAATAGAAAACGCCTCGGCTGATCTGATCCGTGACCAGATGCCGAGGCATTTTTTTGTTTTGGAGTGGTAGGACAAAACATATTTTTGAACCACTAACCCCGTCCCCAAGGGACCACCCGGGAAGCAGCCCAAGGGACCACCCGGGAAGTGCCCAGGGGGTTACTCCAGATTCAGACGTCTGCTCATCAGCAGGCTGTTGCATGCGAAGTATAAGACACTGACTGCGATCTCCAGGATCAGAAGGACCACGAATCCAAAGGGTGCGTCCAGATCCAGCAGATCAGAGAGCATGATGAAGCCCTTGCCTTCCACGTACAGGATCAGGAAGAAGGAAACAAAGGAAAGGAGCGTCTTGTGCTTCTTAACCTGCTGGCCGATGGAGATGGACAGGTAGATCACCAGGATCCGGGAAATGGAACTGAAGAGCCCGATGAAGATAAACAGCACCATGGCAAGGGGGAAAGGCAGATCGGTAACATATTCGATCTCTTCCCGGAAGTAATTCAGGAAGTCACTTACATCTGCCAGGAACATAGACCAGTCGATGTCGCCTGCGTGGCTTAAGATAAAGACTGCTATGCTGGTCAGGACCCCTAAGGCAGACAGGATCGTCCAGATCAGGTTTACAATGGTTTTGGAAGCAATGTGCTCGCTTGCGGAAACGGGGAGTGAGTGCATCAGATATGCCTCGGTCCCGTACATGTTGTTCTTAAACCGCAGGATGAAGTAGATCCAGATGGCAAAGGTGCTGAAGCAGACCACGATGACATAGGAGAAAAAGTACAAACCGGTCAGTACGCCGGATACATTCGAGTCAAAACTTGCTTCCAGAAAGTTTCCCATATCGGAGCCGATGAAGATACCGATCACGGTCAGCAGTGCCAGTACCAGCATCAGGCCGGCAGGCATGCGCCAGGTGTCTTTCCATTCATGTTTGATGAGTTTGCTTAACATACGAATACCTCCCTGAAATACTGATCAACAGACTTGCCCTGACTCTCACGGATGTTTTCCACGGTGGTCTGGGTCAGGATCTTTCCTTCTTTGATAAAGATCACATCATCCAGAATGTTCTCCACATCGGAGATCAGATGGGTGGAGAGCAGGATGGAAGAGCGCTCCTGATAATTGGTCAGGATGGTCTTTAAGATATAATCTCTGGCAGCAGGGTCAACACCTGCGATGGGCTCATCCAGGATATACAGATCGGCGATCCGGCTCATGACCAGGATCAGATTGACCTTTTCCTTTGTGCCCTTAGACAGAGTCTTTACGGTAGCGTTCGGATCAATGCTCAGGTTTTCCAGCATGGTCAGTGCGCGGTCCATGGAAAAGTCTGCATAAAAATCCTGGAACAGATACAGCGCATCCTTGATCCGTCTGTTAGGATTCAAAGCCGAGTGCTCGGACAGATAAGCGATGTGTGCCTTGGTTGCGGGACCGGGCTTGCAGTTGCCGATCATGATGGAGCCGGAAGTGGGGGTTAAGAGCCCTGTGATCATCTTGATGATGGTGGTCTTGCCGCTTCCGTTGGGACCAAGAAGTCCGATGATCCGTCCGCCGGGGATGTCCAGATCGATGTGATCCACAGCATTTGATCTGCCGTTATAGGATTTGGTCACACCACGTAATTCCACGATATTTTCCATTATTGGTTGTCCTCCTTACTAGCTGCTTCGTTTGCAAGAGAAGTGATCTCCTGGTTGGTGTAGCCCAGCTCCTTCATTTTCTTAAAGAAGTAATCTACGTGGCCTCTTGCCAGCTGACTTCTTACCTGACGGAGCATATTGGGATCTTCCGTAACGGTGCGTCCGGAAGTCCGGTTGGTATTTACCAGTCCTTCCCGTTCCAGTTCACTGAATGCCCGCTGCATGGTGTTTGGATTCACCGCTGCGGTGATGGCCAGTTCCCGAACGGAAGGAAGTTTGGCCCCTGGCTGATACTCGCCGGAAACGATCTTCGTTTCCAGGATCTCTACCAACTGTGAATAGATGGGCCGGTTGTCATCAAAATTCCATGCCATAATCGTTCCTTTCCGTGATTCAAAATTGAATTACTGTATTAAGCTACTAATACAATAATTCAACAGTACAGTTATGTCAATATATTTTTTGAAAGTTTTTTATGATATACTGATTATGTATGTAAAATCAGCATAGGAATTACGATTTTGAAGCAAGTCATCGATCAGATCTTAAGGGGAAAATTTGATTATGATATCGGCTCCCTTTCCTTTTCCTGTGAGAAAGTGGAGATCACGTTAACGGAGCCGGGAGAATTCGAAGGGTCTTTCCATATTCTGGGTGAGCCGGGGAGGCTGACCGAAGGATATGTCTATTCCTACGATGTTCGCATGGAATGTCTTACGTCTCATTTTATAGGAAGTGACGAAGAGATCTCTTTCCGCTACAATGCCCGCGGAATGCGTTTTGGAGACACGGCCACCGGAGATTTCTGTATTGTCAGTAACCAGGGTGAGTATACACTGTCCTGGTCTGTTGTCATGTCCATGGCTCCCATGCAGTCTTCACTGGGAGAGATCCGCAACCTCATTCATTTCACCAATTTAGCCAAAGCCAGCTGGGAGGAAGCATTAAGTGTGTTCTATTCCCCCTCCTTTGCAGGCATCCTGATCGGCAATGACCAGCGCTATCTGCCCTTATATCGCGGCCTTTCCCGCCTGGAGGGCAGCGAAGTCAATATGGAGGAGTTTCTGGTCTCCATCGGCAAGAAACAGCGCATTGAATATATTGTAGAAGATACCCACGTACAGCTTTCCGCAGAAGGCGATCTGAGCCACCATTATCTGTCAGTGATCCGTAACGGCTGGGGGGCCACCAGCGTGGATGTGGCAGCGGAAGGAGCCTTTATTTCCCTGGAGAAGACCCATTATACGGACAATGATTTCCTGGGAAATCAGGGGCACATCGCTTATGATATCCACGGAGAAAACCTCCATGTGGGAAAGAACTTCGGCAGGATCTTCCTTCGCTTCAGGGGAAGAGAGCTGTCCGTTGTCATTGAAGTGGAAAAGGCGGATCCTGATTATCTGCGGGTAAAAGACGTGATCCGGCAGGAACAGGAGGTCTTTGACCTGATCCGTTCCTATCAGAACTACCGGATGAAGAAAAAGAGTAAGAGTGCCTGGATGGAGGAGACCGACCGGATCCTTTCCCAGATGCAGGCCCAGCACCCGGAGGATCCTGTTCCGCAGCTCTATCGTGCGCAGGTCCTGGCAACCCAGGCAAAGCTCAACGAAGCGCAGTGGACCCTGGACCGGGCGAGAAACGCCATCATGGCATCCGATGATCACAATCCCGTGATCTGGGGATATTATCTGTATCTGTCCACGCTTTTAAAGCGGGACGAGAACTATGTAAACTCCGCAGCGGTGGATGTCCGCCGTCTGTATGAACAATATCCGGACAACTGGTGCCTGGCATGGCTTCTTTTGTACCTGTCTCCGGAATTCTACGATTCTGCCTCCAGCCGCTGGATGCTCCTGCAGGAGCAGTTTGAGCGGGGCTGCATCAGCCCGGTGCTGTATATTGAGGCACTGATCCTGTGGAAGAATGATCCGGCTCTGCTGTTTCATTTAAACAACCATGAGATCCGCATCCTGACCTTTGCCGCTCGGAACGGCTATCTCACCGAGGAGATCATCCGCCAGCTCCACTACATGGCTCCCCGTATGCGGGAGTTTGACCCCAGAGTATTAAGGATCCTGGAAAAGGCCTACGAGCAGACACCGGACACCGAGACACTGGAAACCATCTGCAGTTACCTGATCAAAGGAAACTGTACCGGCAACGCATACCTTTCCTGGTATGAAAAGGGCGTGGAAGCGGGGCTTAAGATCACCAATCTCATCGAGTACTACATGATGAGTGTGGATGTGGAAAGCGACCGCCCCATCCCAAAAATGGTGCTGCTGTATTACGCCTATCACAGCGAGCTGGACAGCCAGCACAAGGCCTTCCTGTTCGCCAATCTGCTGCGCAGACAGCATGACCCTGCTTATCAGGAGATCGTGGAGAGCTACGCCTCCCAGATCGAGAACTTTATCATCGACCAGATCAGCCGGGGAAATGTAAACCGCAATCTGGCTTATTTATACCGTGTTGCCGTGACGGAACAGATGTTAAAGGGAGAGAGCGCCAGAGCCTTTATCCCCATTCTGTTCATGAACCGGATCCGCATTACCCTGCCGGGAACCCGCTATGTGATCCTGGTGCAGAAAGGTGCGGCCAAAGAGCAGAAGATCCCGGTGACGGACGGCGAAGCTCTGTTCCCTATTTATGCCCGTGAATACTATCTCCTTCTGGAAGACGAACACGGAAACCGGACCACCGCAGAAGACGATTATGTTCTGGAAAAAATGATGCTTCCCGGCAAGTTCTTAAAGCAGGTTTCTGCCCAGGTGACGGACCATACGGGACTCAACATGTACCTGTGCTGCTCCGAAGAGGATGAGATCCAGGTTACGGATGACAATGAAATGCGGCTGCGCCAGCTGATGAATGCGGAAGAAGTGGATCTGGATGTCCGCAGGAGACTTCCGGTCATGCTGGCTTCCTTCAGCTACAACAAAGACGATATGGCAGGACTGGACGCCTGCCTGGCAGACCTTCGGCCGGAAGGACTGGATGCCTCTTCCAGAGCGGAGGCCATTCGTTTCTTTATTTCCAGAGGCATGCAGGAAAAAGCCTACAACTGGATCTGTATTTACGGCATTGACGGAGAAGATCCCAAGGTGATCGTCCGGCTGATCAGCAGCGTGATCGCGGATATGCCCGACCTGGAAGAGATCCTGCGGGTCAAAGTGGCATTCTACGCCTTTTCCCACGGCAAGTACGATGAAGTGCTGCTGCGCTATCTGGTAAAGTTCTTCCGGGGGCGCTCCAGAGACCTGCGCAGTATCTGGAAAGCGGCGGAAGCCTTTGAGGTCGATACCTTTGACCTGATGGAGCATCTGCTGGTGCAGATGATGTACACCGGTTTCTTCATCGGAGAAAAGATGGAGATCTTTGCCCGCTATGTAAAACAGGCCGGCAATCCGGAACTGATAAGGGCCTTTATCGAACTCAGCTGCTACGGCTATTTTGTTAAGGACAACCTGCTTCACAGCTATGTGCTGCAGAGCATTTCCCGCCTCTTAGACGGGGGAGAGACCTTCTCCGATGCGGTGGCGCTGGCCTATACAAGGTATTATTCCAAGAACCGGGAGGAGATCGGGCCCGACGAAAAGCGGCACATTCGCAGATTCCTCCTGCATTTATCCGCAAGGAACATTTATCTGCCCTATTTCCAGGGATTTATTGATATCATTCCGGAGATGTGGCGGTTTGCAGACCGCACCATGATCGAGTACCGGTCCCGTCCGGGCACCGTGACCCAGATCCATTACCGCATTGTGCAGGACGAAGAAGACAACCAGGAGTACCGGACCGAGCCTATGCGGGATATGTTCGGCGGCGTCTGCGGTATGAGCTTTATCCTGTTCTTTGGGGAAAGCCTGCAGTATTACATTACGGAAAACGATGACGGGGTGCAGCAGATCACCGAATCCGCCACCGTCCTTCGAAACGACATCGGCACAACGGACTTCTTTGCCGGAAGCCGTTTCGGTATGCTCAACGATATGGTGACCGCGGAGATCCTGCAGGATTACGAGACCGTGAACACTTTATACGCAGATTATGAAAAGAATCTGTATATGACCAGGAAACTATTCAGACCGAGGATCAACAGAACGACATGATGTTACGACCGGATCAGGAGAAACAACTGAATGAAAAACTCTACGTGGGATATGATCTCAACGACCGTTTCTCCCAGATCAGTTTCGTAAAGGAAGGAAGTCAGGAAGCAGAGACCGTTTCCACCACCCCCGGTGCAGAGCAGTTTAACATCCCCACCTGTCTGTGTAAGCGCTTTGGCGCAGGACAGTGGTTCTTTGGCCGGGAAGCCCTGAAACGGGCAAAAAACGGGGAAGGCGTCCTCATCGATCATCTGGTGAGCCTGGCCTACGAAGGACAGCCGGTTACGGTGGATCATGAAGAATACGATCCCATCGCCCTGCTCACCTTGTATGTGCGCAGATCCCTGACCCTTCTTACCATGCAGCACCCGGGGACACCGGAGATCCTCATGATCACCTGCAGTAACTTTGATTCCCGTATGGTACAGGTGTTGCAGGAAGTGACCGCCGGGCTGGTCCTTAAGAAGACCCGGGTCATGTTCCAGAATTATACGGAAAGCATTTTTGAATACAACATCCATCAGCCGGAGAATCTTTGGAACTACCAGACCATCGTTTTTGAACTGGAGGAAGGTCCGCTTACCAGCTATCGGATGGAGTGTAACCACCACACCAAGCCTGTGGTGGCTTTTATCGAGAAGCAGGAGCACCGGCAGGTGCTGGGGATCGTGGATTGGCCGGATGATCCGGCTTACAGACGGACCATTGAGGAAAATCTGGACAATGATTTCCTCCGGGCCTGCGAGGAGCTGTGCCACGAGCGAGTGGTATCCTCGGTGTACCTCATCGGCGACGGATTCCGGCAGGAATGGATGAAGGCTTCCCTGCAGTTTCTCTGCAGAGGCCGGCACGTATTTAAGGGAAGCAACCTTTACAGCAAGGGTGCGGCCTATGCTGCGGCGGATAAAGTCCGGGCAGCGGATGAAGAAAAGAAGATCGTTTTTCTGGGAGAGGAAAAATGCAAGTCCAACATCGGCATCCCGGTGACCCGGCGTGGCGCCGGCAGTTACCTGGCGCTGATCGATGCGGGCCAGAACTGGTATGAAGCAGAGAAGGAATGTGATCTGATCCTGGAAACAGGAAATACCCTGACCTTTACCATCACGCCCTTGACCGGGTCCAAACCCTGGCAGGCGGAAATGGTACTGGACGGATTGCCGGACAGACCCCGTATGACCACCAGACTGCATCTGGTGATCGCAATGACCAGCCCCTCCAAAGTGCGGATCCAGGTACAGGATCTGGGCTTCGGCGAGATCTTCCAGGCGACTATGCGCCGCTGGATGGAGGAACTGGATGTAGGAGAGAAGGAGCAACTGTAGGAGAACATGGCAGGCAGAGTGTTCGTTCCCATCGGGAACAAGGCCCAAACTCCATATTATGTAAAAAATGCGGATATCCATGTGTACAGCATCGAAGAGCTGTGCTACGTGATCTGCGAGAATGCCTTCGTGCTGGAGGATTCCCTGCGGGATCGGGAACTGGCTTCCTGGGTGGAAAAGAGCCTGGGGCTGAAGGACCTTTCCAGGGATCTTCACGAGCTGATCAATCAGAACGGCTCGGCGGGGGCTCTGGCGGGGATCATCCTGGATTATACCGGCAACTACGACAACAAGCAGGTGCATTACGTAGAGAATATCCTGCAGACAGGCTCCGGCCTTACCAGTTATGAAAAACGGCGTCACCATGCGGACTACATGCTGTCCGTCGGCAAGTACATCCGCGCCGTAGAGGAATACCAGGAGCTGCTTGGAGATATGCCGGACGCTGATCGGAGATTTCATGCGGACGTACTGTGCAACATGGGGTCTGCCCTGGCCAACCTGTTTCTGTATCAGGAGGCAGCGGATGCTTTTGCCAAAGCAGCGGACCTGATGCCTGAGGATCGCAGCATCATCCTTTCCTATCTGGCAGCCGTGCGTATGTACGCACCGGCAGAGGAATATGTGGCCTTTATTTCCGCCCATCCGGAATGGAACCGTTCCTCCATGGAACTGGAGTCGGATTTTTCCGCGCTGGAGCATGACTGGAACTATTCCCAGGAAAAGATGAAGGTGCAGGAGATCACCGGCGGCAAGCAATATGACTATTTTGATGAGATTCATCGCAGGATCCAGAATCTGAAATATGAGTATCGGGAAAGTGCATCCGATGAGGCATAAACCATGAGTGGCTTTTTTGATTTTTTGCGGCGAAAGATAAGTGAAGAAGAGCTGGATGACCGGGGATTTGATTCCGAAGACTATCTGAAACAGCATCCCGAGGAACTGATCCCGGTGCGCCAGAAGAAACTGGACATGCACAATCCCATGCAACGCGGGGATTATGTGGACAACTGCGTGACCCGTCTGGAGGAGTCCAAAGGGGAACTGGAGCGCCTGGAGGAGGAGTATGCCCGGGTGACCGGACTTCTCACGGATATGGAAGAGATCGAATCCCTTCCTGCGGAAGACAAGACGGAGCTTTGTTCCTATGCCCTGAAGATCGAAAATCTCCAGGTGGACCGGATGAAATACCGGGAAAAGAAGGATCGCCTGCCCGATGATCAGTTTGAAGCCATGGAGCGCATTGCGGAGGAAGCAACGGAAGGCATCGCAAAGCTTAAGAGCGCCGAAGAGTACCAGGAAAAGATCCGCAAGGATCTGCGCCGCCTGGACGGCGAGCGAAGCGCCTATCAGTACCGGAGAAAGGAACTGATCCGGGATATGGCCAACTACAAGGGGATGGCGGTGATCTGTCTGATCGCGCTGGCCCTGTGCTTTTTCATGCTGCTGATCCTGCAGCTGGTGTTCAAACTGGATACGCAGATCGGTTATCTTCTGACGGCAGCAGCCGCCGCCCTGGTGACCGCCTTTCTCTTTATCCGGTATATGGATGCAAAAAAGGAACTCCGGAAGGTGGAAAACACCATCAACCGCCTGATCGGCCTGCAGAATACCGTAAAGATCCGCTATGTGAACAATAAGAACCTGATCGACTACCTGTGCCTGAAATACAAGGTGAAAAACGGCACCCAGTTCGAGAAGACCTATAAGAAATACCTGGAAGAAAAAGAAGAGCGCCAGCAGTTTAAGGACATGGAAGACGATCTGAGTCGCTACAAGGGACTCCTGGTACAGATGCTCAGGCGCTACCGGGTAAAGACTCCCGAGATCTGGATCCATCAGGCCCAGGCGATCTTTGATAACCGGGAGATGGTGGAGATCCGCCACCGGCTGATCCTGCAGCGGCAGGAGCTGCGCAAGCAGATGGATTACAACAAGGCCACGCTGGAGATGACCAGGTCCGAATTGGACAATCTGCTTGTATCCTATCCCCAATATGCAGATGAAATCAGAGAAAAATACCATTGATTTCGGGAATCCTCTTCCCGTATGATTTGGAGTGTAGTCTTGTAATACAAATCTTTCCCACATCAGAATGGAGATCGTAATGGAAACAGGAATCTATCAAAGCCCCCTCTCACAACGCTATGCCAGCAAGGAGATGCAGTTCATCTTCTCCCAGGACATGAAGTTCCGTACCTGGAGAAAACTGTGGATCGCCCTGGCGGAAACCGAGAAGGAACTGGGTCTTAACATTACCCAGGAGCAGATCGATGAACTAAAGGCGCATGCGGAGGACATCAACTACGATGTGGCCGTAGCCCGTGAAAAGGAAGTACGCCATGATGTTATGAGTCATGTTTACGCGTACGGTGTACAGTGCCCCAAGGCCAAGGGGATCATCCACCTGGGCGCAACCTCCTGCTATGTAGGAGATAATACCGATATCATCGTGATGACCGAGGCTTTGAAGCTGGTACGCAGGAAACTGATCAACGTACTGGCAGAACTGTCCAGGTTTGCGGATCAGTACAAGGACCAGCCCACGCTGGCCTTTACCCATTTCCAGCCGGCACAGCCTACTACTGTAGGAAAGCGTGCCACATTGTGGATGCAGGAGTTCCTTTTGGACTTGGAAGAGCTGGAATTTACCCTGGATCACATGAAGCTTCTGGGATGTAAGGGTACCACCGGTACCCAGGCTTCCTTCCTGGAGCTGTTTAACGGAGATACCTCCAAGGTAGACAAGCTGGATCCCATGATCGCCGAGAAGATGGGCTTTGCAGCCTGCTACCCCGTATCGGGACAGACCTATTCCCGTAAGGTGGACACCCGTGTGTTAAATGTACTGGCCGGCATTGCGGCATCTGCCCACAAGATGGCCAACGACATCCGCCTTCTCCAGCATCTGAAGGAAGTGGAAGAGCCTTTTGAGAAGCATCAGATCGGTTCCTCTGCCATGGCTTATAAGCGGAATCCCATGCGAAGCGAGCGGATCTGCTCTCTGGCAGATTACGTGATCTCCGATGCCTTAAATCCGGCCATCGTATCCTCCACCCAGTGGTTTGAGCGTACTCTGGATGATTCCGCCAACAAGCGCCTTTCCGTTCCGGAAGGTTTCCTGGCCACCGACGGTATCCTGGATCTTTGCCTGAACGTAGTGGACGGCCTGGTGGTATATCCCAAGGTCATCGAGAAGCACATGATGGCAGAGCTGCCCTTCATGGCAACGGAAAATATCATGATGGATGCCGTGAATGCAGGTGGTGACCGTCAGGAGCTTCACGAGGAGATCCGTGTGCTGTCCATGGAAGCGGGCCGGCATGTGAAGGAAGAAGGCCTGGAGAATAACCTCCTGGATCTGATTGCTGCCGATCCCAAGTTTGGCCTGAAAAAGGAAGATCTGTTAAAGAACATGGATCCGAAGAAGTATGTAGGCTATGCACCCCAGCAGACCGCCAACTTCCTGAAGAACATCGTACAGCCCATTCTGGATGCCAATGCAGAGATCCTGGGCCTTACAGCCACTATCAATGTATGATCGCCCGGATACGTCCGTAACGGATGGCGTATAGGGAAGAAGCTGCTGATACCGACTTCATAAGCACAGCTTATACAAAGCATAAAATATATTGATTTTACTTATAAGTATTTATTTGTTATACTCATAAAGTAAAAACGCAGGGGAGCGATTTTACAAAGACCGCTCCCTTTTTATTTTTCAGCGGAGAAAGGGATGAACCTTTCTTCCGGAACGGAGGATTTATGGTTAAGGCAGTAGTCGGCGCCAATTGGGGCGACGAAGGCAAAGGTAAGATCACAGACATGCTGGCAGAGAACGCGGACATCGTCGTTCGGTTCCAGGGTGGCGCAAACGCAGGACATACCATTGTAAATGATTACGGGAAGTTCGCACTTCATACCCTTCCCTCCGGTGTGTTCTATCAGCACACCACCAGCATCATCGGAAACGGTGTGGCATTAAATATCCCGATCCTGTTTAACGAGATCAAGTCCATCACCGATCGAAATGTACCTATGCCGCATATTCTGGTTTCCAACCGTGCGCAGATGGTCATGCCCTATCACATTTTATTTGATCAGTACGAAGAGGAGAGACTGGGTGGCAAGAGCTTCGGTTCCACCAAATCCGGTATCGCTCCCTTCTACTCCGATAAATATGCAAAGATCGGTTTCCAGGTCAGTGAGTTGTTTGATGAAGCAGCCCTCAGAGAAAAGCTGGAGCGGGTCATTGAGACCAAGAACGTATTACTGGAGCACCTGTATCACAAGCCTTTGTTAAAGGTAGAAGAACTGATGGAGACCTTAAGGGAATACCGCACCATGGTAGAGCCTTATGTATGTGACGTTTCCCTGTATCTGGACAAGGCTTTAAAGGAAGGAAAGACCGTTCTTCTGGAAGGACAGCTGGGAACCTTAAAGGATCCCGACCACGGTATCTACCCCATGGTTACTTCTTCCTCCACCCTGGCAGCATACGGCGCCATCGGTGCAGGCCTTCCTCCTTATGAGATCAAGCAGATCGTAACAGTTTGCAAGGCATATTCTTCCGCAGTCGGTGCAGGCCTTTTTGTTTCCGAGATCGAGGATGCACAGGAAGCCGATGAACTGAGAAGACGCGGAGGAGACGGCGGAGAGTACGGCGCAACCACCGGACGTCCCAGAAGAATGGGCTGGTTTGACTGCGTCGCATCCAAGTACGGCTGCAGACTCCAGGGAACCACCGATGTGGCCTTTACCGTTTTGGATGTGCTGGGCTATCTGGATGAGATCCCGGTTTGTACCGGTTATGAGATCGACGGAGAGGTGACCACTGATTTCCCTGTAACAACTCTCCTTGCCAAGGCAAAGCCGGTTTACGAGACCCTGCCCGGATGGAAATGCGATATCCGCGGCATCAAGAAGTACGAGGATCTGCCGGAGAACTGCCGCAAGTATGTGGAGTTCATTGAAGAGCACATCGGTTACCCCATCACCATGGTAAGCAACGGACCCGGAAGAAACGATATCATTTATCGTGAGAGCCCTCTGAAATAATACAGATGGCCAGCATGCCGGGGAAAGGATCTACGACATGTTGAACAATCTGGAATACTACAAAGTGTTCTATTATGTAGCCCGCTACGGCAGTCTGACAGAGGCTGCCGTACAGCTGAATATTTCCCAGCCGGCGGTCAGCCAGTCCATGAAACAGCTGGAGACTTCCATCGGGACCAAACTCTTTTCCCGTTCCACCAAGGGCATTCACCTGACGGCGGAAGGGGAACTGCTGTATTCCTATGTATCCAAGGGATACGAGCAGTTTGAGATGGGCGAGCAGAAACTGGGACAGATGCTGAATCTGGATATCGGAGAGATCCGGATCGGAGCCAGTGATATGACCCTGCGGTTCTTCCTGCTCCCCTATCTGGAGAAGTTCCATGAATCCCATCCTTCCATCAAGGTGATCGTATCCAACGCGCCCACACCGGAAACCCTGCAGTTTTTGCAGGAGGGCAAGATCGATTTCGGCGTGGTATCCACACCCTTTGAGGCCGGAGATAATGTCAGCGCGGTAAAGGTGAAGGAGATCGAGGACGTCTTTGTGGCCGGCAGACGTTTTATCCAGTATAAGAACAAGACCCTGGATTTTCAGGAACTGGAGGAACTGCCGTTGATCCTTTTGGAGCAGAATACCAGTACCAGACGGTATATGGATCGCTTCCTGGAGGGGAGCGGCGTGGTGATCAGTCCGGAGTTCGAACTGTCCACCAGTGACATGATCGTACAGTTTGCCCTGCGAAACCTGGGCATCGGTTCGGTTATGAAGGAATTTGCGGCAGAACAGCTTGCCAGCGGAAAGCTTTTTGAACTGCGGTTCAACAAGATGATCCCCAAGCGGCAGTTCTGCGTGATCACAGATAATCGCAATCCCTTGTCGGAAGCAGCCAGAAATCTGCTGGATCTGATCTACAACGGAATGCTGATCACAGACGGAGACGGAAACATTGATCAGGAATATTATTTTTGATATCGGAAATGTGCTGACGGATTTTCGCTGGCAGGACTTTATAAAAGATAGGGGATATGACCCGGAGGTGACGGAGCGGATCGGCAAAGCCACGGTGCAGGATGATATCTGGCACGAATTTGACCGGGGTGTCCTTTCCTTTGAAGAACTATTGCAGCGCTTTGCGGATAACGATCCCGAAATCGGGCAGCAGATCCGTGAGACCTTCGCGGATGTAACGGATCTGGTGGTGAAACGGGACTATGCCATTCCCTGGATCCGAAGCCTGAAAGACAGAGGCTATAAGGTTTTTGTACTCTCCAATTTCTCGGAGAAAGCCTATCATGAGTGTGCGGATGCCCTTTCCTTTCTGCCGGAAACGGACGGAGGCATTCTTTCCTTTCAGGATAAGGTGATAAAGCCCTATCCGGAAATCTATAAACTGCTGCTGGACCGCTACGGTCTGATCGCAGACGAATGTGTATTTATCGATGATACGCCCCGTAATCTGCCCCCTGCGGAGAATATGGGGATTCATACCATTCCTTTTATAACAAAGGAGCAGGCTTTTGCGGATCTGGAGAAGATCCTGCAAAAGCGAGAGATCTCTTGATCTCTGGATATAAGGAACAGGAGGAGATTATGAAAGCGTACACAGAATTGAGCAACGAAGAATTACAGGCACTTCGCAAAGACCTGGCTGCCAGGTACAAGGAGTTCCAGGACAGAGAACTGAGCCTTAACATGAGCCGCGGGAAGCCCTGCGTAGAGCAGCTGGATCTGTCCATGGGCATGATGGATGTGCTGCACAGCACCGTGGATCTCACCGACGAAGACGGCACCGATTGCCGTAACTACGGAGTACTGGACGGTATCCCCGAAGCCAAGGAGCTGATGGGAGCCATGATGGAAGTGCCTGCAGACAACCTGCTGATCTATGGCAATTCCTCTCTCAATGTAATGTATGATACCATTTCCCGTTCCTACACCCACGGTGTAATGGGACAGACGCCCTGGTGCAAGCTGGACCATGTAAAGTTTATCTGCGTGGTACCCGGTTATGACAGACATTTCGCCATTACCCAGTACTTTGGCATCGAGAATGTCTGTGTACCCATGCTGGCAGACGGTCCGGATATGGACATGGTGGAAGAACTGGTTTCTTCCGATGACAGCATCAAGGGTATCTGGTGCGTGCCCAAGTATTCCAACCCCACCGGTAATTCCTATTCCGATGAAGTGGTCCGCCGCTTTGCAAGATTAAAGCCTGCAGCCAAGGATTTCCGTATCTACTGGGACAATGCCTATACCATCCATCATCTGTACGATGATGATCAGGATCAGCTTATCGAGATCCTGGCAGAGTGTAAGGCAGCCGGCAATCCGGATATGGTCTACAAGTTCGCATCCACATCCAAGGTAAGCTTCCCGGGCTCCGGTATCGCCTGCCTGGCCACCTCCTTAAACAACCTGGAGGATATCAAGAAGCAGCTTAAGATCCAGACCATCGGACACGATAAGGTAAACCAGCTTCGCCATGTGCGTTTCTTCGGAGACATCAACGGTATGAAGGAACACATGCGCAAGCATGCCAATATTTTAAGACCGAAATTTGAAGCGGTTTTGGAGATTCTGGACAGAGAATTGTCCGGACTGGAGATCGCCACCTGGACCAAACCCAAGGGAGGCTATTTTATCTCCTTTAATACCATGGAAGGCTGCGCAAAGCAGGTTGTTTCCAGATGCGCCAAGGCGGGTGTCGTTATGACGCCTGCAGGTGCCACCTATCCCGGCGGCAAAGACCCTCAGGATGCAAATATCCGTATCGCACCGTCTTTCCCGCCTGCGGAAGATCTGAAAACAGCCGCTGAGCTGCTCACCGTTTGCGTGAAGCTTGTCAGTGTGGAAAAACTCCTGACAGAGCGAGGAGTTTCATTTTAAGTCATTGATCGGAAGAGCCTGATCCGTTATCGGGCTCTTCTTTTTTATTTTCTCCCGCCGGATCGCCCAGGATGTTCAGGTCGGCAATGGTCTTCTTTTTGGAATAATAACCGTATACCAGGATGTAGATCCACAGAAGGATGGGAAGGCCGATGGTGGCTACCAGGCAACCGCTGAAGAAACGCATGCCGGCAGAGTGGTCAAAGATGGCTACGATCAGGGTGATGACATACAGGGCCACCAGGATCACGATGCAGGCGACGGCTGCGATCTGTTTGCCAGTGGGTTTTTTACGGGGGTGGGGCTTTTGACTCATAAGGGATACCTCTCAATTTTCTTTATTTAAAGCCTTTTGTAAGGATACGGTAACACAAAGCGGACTTGAAAAGCAATGTTGAATTGAGTATACTTATCGAGAGTACAGATAAAGCGCTGCAGGATGCACAGATCCGTGCACGGAGGCGTTTTTTGGAAAGAAAGGATCACAAAACATGGCTTTATTAGAGCAGTGGCGTTCCAAGGCATACGATGAGAACGCAAATAAACAGGAACTTCAGAAGTTATGGCAGGATTACTTCCTGAAGGAAAAAGAGATCTACCAGCAGTTATTAAAGGATCCCGAGACCGTTGTAAAGGGAACTGTTAAGGAACTGGCTGAGAAATACGGGATCGATGTCATGACCATGACCGGTTTTCTGGATGGGATCAATGACAGCTTAAAGGAAGCAAATCCCATTGAGGAAATGACAGAGGATACCCAGGTCATTCTGGGCTTTGATACCGAACTGTTATATAAGAACATGGTGGCAGCAGAGGCTGACTGGTTATACAACCTGGAAGAGTGGAACGATATCTTCGATGAGGAGAAGCGCAAGGCTCTGTACAAGGAACAGAAACAGTCTACCACCATTCGTAAGGGACCGAAGGTTTATCCCAATGATCCTTGTCCTTGCGGCAGTGGAAAGAAATATAAGAAGTGCTGCGGCAAGAATCGCTGATGGGGAAAGCTATTACGGTATAGATGATGAATGGGGATTGCAGACGCGGCAAATGGGCTGCGTAGGCAAGCCTGAAGGGAGGAGTTGTTGATTATGAAGTATGAGGAGTTGGTAGCAAAAGTAAAGGCTGTCTATGAGAAGGCGGATGCCTCTCAGGTGGGACGTCATGTGGCGGTACAGTTCACCATGTCCGGCGATCCCGAAGGATGGTTCTACGTAGAGGTAAAGGACGACGGCAGTGTTTCAGTCATGCCCTACACCTACGATGACAAGAATGTAGATGCTTTTGTTACAGCAGAGGATGTCGTTGCCATCATCAGCGGAAAGAAGAGTGTTGCTTCTTTATTTGCAGACAATGGGGCACAGGGGGACTACGAGGCGGCAGAGGCCTTTGACCGGATCGTGCTTGCGCCCGCGAAGAAGCCTGAGGCCAAGAAGACCGTAGCAAAAACAGCGACCGCGAAGACGACTACGGCAAAGAAGACTGTAGCTGCAAAGACGGCAGCTAAGCAGTCCGCTACCACCAAGACGGCAGCCAAGCCTGCAGCCAAGAAGACGGAAGAAACAAAGGAAGCAAAGGTTAAGACTGCTGCGAAAACGGCAGCTGCCAAGACCGCTGCAAAGAAAACCGCTGCTGCAAAGACCGCTTCCGCAGGTGCAGCCGTGAAGACAGCAGCGAAGCCTGCCGCTAAGAAAACTGCAGCAAAGAAATAAAAACGAAAATAATGCTTGACGGATAAACGGTCAGGTGTTAATGTATCAAAGGTAAGTTGCATATTGATGCAAGACAACAAGCAGAGTATCCACTCTCACCTTACGGCCCCGTTGCTGGTAAGTGTTCAGGTCTTTTTCTTAAAAGAGATGGAAAGTGGATAGTTATGCTATCCACTTTTTTTATGCGCACGACAGTGCACGGAGGGCAAAACCATTAGCGATTTATTCATCAATGAACAGATCAGAGACAAGGAAGTTCGCGTGATCGGAGCGGACGGAGAGCAGCTGGGCGTAATGAGCACCAAAGAGGCCATGGCACTTGCACAGGAAGCCGGGGTCGATCTGGTAAAGATCGCGCCTACCGCGAAGCCTCCAGTTTGTAAAATTGTTGATTATGGTAAGTTCAAGTATGAACAGACCAGAAAAGAAAAAGAAGCTAAGAAGAAGCAGAAGACCATTGAGATCAAGGAGATCAGACTTTCTCCCAACATCGATACCAATGATCTGAATACCAAGGTTTCTGCCGCAAGGAAGTTCCTGACCAAAGGCGATCGTGTTAAGATCACACTGCGTTTTCGTGGCCGCGAGATGGCACACATGAGCAGCAGTAAGCATATCCTGGACGATTTTGCCGAGGCACTGGCCGACATCGCTACTGTGGAGAAAGCTCCCAAGGTGGAAGGCAGAAGTATGACAATGTTTTTATGTGAGAAACGATAGGAGGAAGTTTAGTTATGCCCAAGATGAAAACAAGCAGAGCAGCTGCAAAGCGTTTTAAAGCGACAGGTACAGGAAAGTTAAAGAGAAATAAGGCGTACAAGTCTCATATTCTGACCAAGAAGACTACAAAGCGTAAGAGAGATCTTAGAAAATCTGCGATCACAGATGCAACCAATGTTAAGACAATGAAGAAGATCTTACCTTATTTATAATTCGCAGATATTTAGAAGATTGATCGAATGTTTGAAAGGAGTTATTGAAAATGGCTAGAGTTAAAGGCGGCATGAACGCCAGAAAGAAGCATAATCGAGTATTAAAGCTTGCAAAGGGTTATTACGGAGCAAGATCCAAGCAGTATAGAATTGCTAAGCAGTCTGTTATGAGAGCATTAACTTCTGCTTACGCAGGAAGAAAGCAGAGAAAGCGTCAGTTCAGACAGCTGTGGATCGTACGTATCAATGCAGCAGCCAGACTGAACGGCTTATCTTACAGCAAGTTAATGCACGGCTTAAAGCTGGCAAATGTTGACATCAACAGAAAGATGCTGGCAGATCTTGCAGTAAACGATGCAGAAGGTTTCACCACCCTCGCAGAGCTTGCTAAGAGCAAACTGAACTAATCCGGAAATGAAAAGCCTGTGTGGAAACACAGGCTTTTGTTCATATTCAGAGGTCCGGAATGCCAAGGGAGCTGTTCCGGCAAAAGGGAATCGGAAGGAAGAAACGAAATGGCTAAATTAGAGGGATTAAAGCCCCAGAACGTATTTCACTTCTTTGAGGAGATCAGTCAGATCCCCAGAGGAACCTACCATGTGGATGCCATCAGCGATTATGCCGCAGCATTCGCAAGAGAGCGGAACCTGGAATATATTCAGGATGCTGCCAAAAATGTGATCATCAAAAAGGACGCCACTCCCGGCTATGAAAACTGTGAACCTGTCATCCTGCAGGGACATATGGACATGGTCCTGGCAAAGGAAGCCGGTTGCGACATCGATCTGCTGACAGATCCCCTGCGCCTGGGAGTAGAGGGGGATTATCTGTATGCGCAGGGAACCACCCTGGGCGGGGATGACGGCATTGCTGTGGCGTATTGCCTGGCTCTGCTGGATGCAAAGGACATCCCCCACCCGCCGCTGGAAGTCATCCTGACGGTGAATGAAGAAGGCGGCATGGATGGCGCCAGAGATATTGATCTGTCCTGCATCCGCGGTAAGAAGATGATCAACATCGATTCCGAGGAGGAAGGGGTCTTTACTGTTGGCTGTGCCGGCGGCGGAAGAGTAGACGTTTTGTTTGAGGCCCCCTATGAGAAGAAAAAGGGCAACCTGTTATCCGTTACCATTACCGGTCTTCTGGGCGGTCATTCCGGCGAAGAGATCCACAAAGCCAGAGGAAATGCCAACTGCCTGATGGGGCGGTTATTAAACCGGTTGCTTTCGGAGGAGGTATGCCTCCAGGAGATGGAGGGCGGTAATGCAGACAATGCCATTCCCAGAGAAGCAACCGCTGTGATCCTGGTATCCCCTGAAAAGACAGACAAGGTGCTGGATATCATCCACAAGCTGGAGAGTGAGCTGCAGAAGGAATTATATGTACGGGATCCCGATGTGGAGATCCTGGTTACGCAGAAGCTGGATCAGGAAGCGGAAGTGTTATCCCCGGAAGATACCGGCAAGTTTGCCCGGCTGATCCTGGCTTTTCCGAATGGTGTGCAGACTATGAGCTCCGATGTGGAAGGACTGGTGCAGACTTCCCTGAACATGGGACTGGTACGGACCCAGGACCATGTGATCAGCCTTGGATTCTCTGTACGAAGCTCCGTTGCATCCGAGAAGGAAGCGCTGATCGAGAAGGTTCGCGCCGTAGCATCTCTGGCCGGTTGCGAAAGCAGCTTAAGAGGCCTGTATCCCGGTTGGGAGTATCGTCAGGAATCTCCTTTGCGAGATGAAATGATCCGCGCATATAAGAAGGTTTACAATAAGGAGCCGGAAGTTGTGGTGATCCATGCCGGCCTGGAATGCGGCCTGCTCATGGATAAGAAGCCCGGTCTGGATGCGGTTTCCATCGGACCGAACATGAAGGATATCCATACACCCAATGAGAAGCTGAGTATTTCTTCTTCCGAACGGGTGTGGAATTATCTGCTGGAAGTATTAAAGGATATGAAGCACTAAACGGTATCGTAAATAGCGAATCAACAGAAAAACCCCACTGCCGTCACGAAGGCAGTGGGGTTTTGTTCAATCCAGCTTCAGGATCTTTGCCACCTTGGTGGCGACCAGGTCTAAGGCAACGTCGTTCAAGCCGCCGTTTACCACCAGATCCGCATAGGCTTTGCTGGGCTCCACGTACTTATTGTGCATGGGCTTAACGGTGGCAAGATACTGATCGATGATGCTCTGGATGGAACGGCCCCGCTCCAGGGTATCTCTCCGCACACGGCGAAGGATCCGCTCATCCGCATCGGTATCCACAAAGATCTTGATATCCAGAAGCTTTCGCAGCTTGGCATCCGCCAGCACCAGGATCCCCTCTAAGAGGATCACGTCCCGGGGCTCTACGGTTACGGTTTCCTTTGCCCGGTTATGCTGGGTATAGTCATAGACCGGAGATTCGATGGCTTTTCCTTCTTTCAGGGCTTTCAGGTGTTCCAAAAGCAGCTCTGTCTCCAGAGAGTCCGGATGATCGTAGTTTACTTTCATGCGCTCTTCCAGTGGCAGGTCGTCCTGGGCCCGGTAATAGCTGTCGTGATAGAGGACGGAGACCCTATCCCCGTAGAGATCCTTGATCCGGTTGGTAAAGGTGGATTTACCGGAGCCGGTACCACCTGCAATACCGATGATAACAGGGTTTCTGGATTCGTTTGCTTCACTCATAGGCTTCCTCCGATGATCTTACTTAAGGTAACGTCCCGGCCGGCAATGACGGTGCCGTTTTTGCTGCCGCAATGGGGACAACAGTAGCCGTTGCCCTTATCCGGTTCATATTCGGTGGCACAGTCCTCACATCGGGTGCGCACCGGGATCTCGATGATCTCCAGGGTAGCGCCCTCCAGCAGGGTCCCCTTAACAGCGGTGGGAAAGTACTTATGAAGATAGTAGGGCAGGACGCCGGTCATGCCGCCTACTTCCACCACCATGGTCTTTATGGTGTCGATCTGCTGCTCCCTGGCGGTCTGCTGTGCAAGGCTTACCAGACGGAGCATGTAACTCATTTCATGCATGGATATTTCTCGTTTCTGTGAATCGTTCTTTCTGGATTTTACCATTTTCAGAGGGCAAATCCTAGTGCCTGATTTTTCCTTTAAAAACGGGAAAGATGAAGGGGGGAGGGGGGATAGGGGATATGTTCGTTAAAAAATACACAAAAACCTTTCCGAAAATCATTTTATGCGTGGACTTTTAATTTGTAATATCCTATAATCTATATTTGGTAAAAAGGCGCGAGTAAATAATATATATATTGAAAGCCACGGAGGTTTAAATATGGCAGTTGTTCCATTCCTGATCCTGTTCCCTTTTTGCGTTTCATTCGTTATGTTTTTAACAAGAAACAGCAAGGCGAGAGCAGCGATTTCCTATGTCTGTTCGGCCGTAATCATCGGTGCCACACTGTATCTGCTGGCACAGTGGATTATGGGCGGCTGCAACACGATCACCGTCTATACCAATACGGAACTGGTGGATCATGTGATCCTGGGCGCAGAGCTCATCCTGATGGTATTTGTAACGGTATTGTGCTTCAAGTACAGAAAGTACTGGATCAGTCTACTTTCTATCGTCCCCACATTGTTACTTGCATACTTCGAACTCTACGGACCCGAGATGGAAGTTAAGGATCATATCTACATTGATCACCTTTCCATCCTGATGTGTCTGATCATTGCCGTGATCGGTACCATGATCATCATCTATGCCGTAGGGTACATGCACGGTTATCACAAGCACCATGCGGATGTGCAGGATCGCAGATACTATTTCTTTGCACTGCTGTTCCTGTTTTTGGGTGCCATGTTCGGATTCGTTCTTTCCGAAAACCTGCTTTGGATCGACTTCTTCTGGGAGCTGACCAGCATCATTTCCTTCCTGCTGATCGGTTACACCAAGGAAGAGCAGGCGATCCATAATTCCTTCCGTGCATTATGGATGAACCTGTTCGGCGGTACTGCATTAGCCATCGGAATCGTTTATTTCGGCTATCGCGCAGGTACTGTTTCTCTTCACTCCCTGATCGAGATGGGTGTGTCAGGAGAGGTCATCGCCACTATCCCCGTTGCACTGATCGCATTTGCGGCTCTGACCAAGGCTGCACAGATGCCTTTCTCCACCTGGCTGATCGGAGCCATGGTGGCACCGACTCCTTCCTCTGCACTGCTCCACAGTGCGACGATGGTAAAGGCCGGCATCTATGTACTCCTGCGTCTGTCTCCCGCAATGGCTGAGACATCCACCGGAACCATGATCGCTTTCATCGGCGGCTTTACATTCCTGATCACTTCCTTCATGGCCATCGCACAGAGTGATGCCAAGAAGGTACTGGCCTTCTCCACCATCTCCAACTTAGGTCTGATGGTAGCCTGCGCCGGCGTAGGTACTCCGGAAACTGTATGGGCAGCAGTATTCTTAATGTTATTCCATGCGATCTCCAAGTCCCTGCTGTTCCAGGACGTGGGAGCAACCGAGAACTGTCTGCATTCCAGAGATGTGGAGGATATGCACGGACTGCTGTTTATCCTGCCCAGACTGGCCATCTTCATGTTCATCGGTATCGCAGGTATGTTCCTGGCACCCTTCGGTATGCTGATCTCCAAGTGGTCTGCTCTGAAGGCTTCCGTAGATGAGCGGAATATCATGCTGGTATTCTTCATCTGCTTTGGTTCTGCCACCACTTCCTTCTATTGGACCAAGTGGATGGGCAAGATCATCAGTGCCAGCCACTTAAAGGAAAAGACATTCCGCGATGTGACCAAGCCCGGTGAGACCTTCTCCCTGACTGTCCATGCGATCCTGATGGTACTGCTGTGTATGTTATTCCCGCTGTTATCCGAGATTTATGTAAATCCTCTGATCACCAGCATGTTTGGCGAGGCACAGAACGTTCTGCCCCAGGGTGTTCTTTACACACTGGTAGCCGTTATCGTTGTTGTCTTCGCGGTACCCGTTCTTTCCTATCTGTACAGTAAGAATATGCGTAAGACCTTCGTGCTGTCTTACATGAACGGTATCAATACCGGAGATAACCGTAAGTTCACGGATTCCTTCGGTGATGAGAAGACACTGTGGTTGTCCAATTTCTATTTCCACAAGGTGATCGGTCAGCGTAAGCTGATGATCCCCAGCCAGATCTTTGCCTTAGCATTTCTGGTTATTATGCTCAGTATGATCTTAGGAGGTGTGAGTCTGTGAGTAAATGGATTTTAGTGATCTGCTATATTCTGCTGGCACCTTTTATCGGCGGCCTGCTG
>JAILDL010000166.1 GCA_024689465.1 Lachnospiraceae bacterium | reverse complement strand
GTCGGCCAAGCACTTTGAACTGATCGATGAGCCGTTGTATTTTTATTATCAAAATCCCAACTCTACGGTGCATGTGATCAATCGGGTGAAGTGTGAAAACCGCATGGAAGCAGCCAGACTTCTGGTAAAGGAAAGTAAGGAACGGGGATTTCTGGATCAATATCACGACGAGATCGAATTCCGCTTTACGGAACTGTTCTATGGAACGACCCTGTTTTCCTATCTTTCCGGCATACAGGGAGAAGGCTTTTGGAAGCAGTGCCTGTTCGTAAAAAAACTGCGGGATGAGATGAAAGAGACCTTCCCGGAGTTCCAGAAGAACTCCTATTATCAGGATCACATGGGGCAGGAAGAGAAGGAACTGATCGCTTTGCAGATGAAATCCAATCTGCTGTTTTATCTGCGTTATCGATTAGTCAGAATGGTACGAAATACTCGAAAACATGGATGAAAAGAGTAGCATTGCAATAAGAGCCATCAGATAAAAGGATAATTATATATGTCAAAAAAGATCGCCATCATCACCGCGCGGGGCGGCAGCAAACGAATCCCCCGCAAGAATATCAAAGAATTCCTGGGAAAGCCCATTATGGCTTATTCCATCGAAGCAGCACTTAAGTCCGGGCTGTTTGATACCGTCATGGTATCTACAGAGGATGAGGAGATCGCGGAGATCTCCCGGAAATACGGAGCAGAAGTCCCTTTTTACCGGAGCGAAAAGACCGCCGGGGACTTTGCAACCACCAACGATGTGCTGCTGGAAGTGCTGGAAGAATACGAAAAGAGGGGCCAGAGCTTTGAGATCGGCGCTTGCCTGTATCCTACGGCGCCCTTTGTGACGGCAGAAAAGTTAAAGGATGCCATGGGACAGTTCCTCCAGGCAGGGGCAGATACCCTGATCCCGGTGGTGCCCTTTTCCTACCCGCCCCAGAGAGCCATGGTCATCGAGAACGGCTCCCTGGTATTTAAATATCCCCAGTACATGGACAGCCGCTCCCAGGATCTGGAAAAGCACTACCATGACGTGGGACAGTTCTATCTGTTCCGTGTGGAGCAGTATAAAAAGCTGCAGAAGCTGATGCTTGGTAACATCCTTCCCTACATCGTAGATGAGCGGGAAGTACAGGATATCGACAACCAGTCTGATTGGGATATCGCAGAAATGAAGTATCGGATCATGCGAGAGAAATAGTCGGAGACAAACAGAAGCTATGAAATTACTATTGACGGCCATCGGCAAACGGGTACAACTGATACAGCATCTAAAGACGGCATTTACCGTAATCGGGGCAGATGCCTCCCCGGATAATGCGGCGCGGGAATTTACGGACGGTTTCTATGTGATCCCCCGCTGTTCGGATCCTGCTTATGGGAAAGAAATTCTTACCATCTGCAGACGGGAAAAGATCGATGCCCTGATCCCCTTATATGAGCCGGAATTTCCCTATCTTTTAAAGATCCGGGAGGAACTGGAGAAGGCCGGGACGAAGCTGATCCTCAGCAGTGAGGAAGTGGTGGCCATCTCTAACAACAAGAAGAAAACGGCGGCATTCTTTGAAAAGTACCGGATCCCTGCTCCAAGAGTGTTTGAGGGCGAAGACCGGAAGGGCCGCTATCTTCCCATGATCGCCAAGCCGGTGGATGGCATGGGATCGGAAGGCATTTTCCGCATTCATTCCCCGGAAGAATTAAGAAATGCTTTCGAGGAAATCAATCATTCCGGCAGAGAATATATCTGGCAGGAACTGGTCCGCGGATTGGAGTACACCATTGACGTTCTCTGTGATTTGGACGGCGAGCCTGTTTACATCGTGCCCAGAAGACGGGTGGAAGTGCGCTCCGGAGAAGTGGTAAAGAGTAAGACCGTGACCGGTCCCCTGGCGGATGCCATTATCAGGGAAAGCAGGCACTTTTTGGAGAGCCTTCGAAAGGAAGGAACGCTGATCGGTCCCCTTACCCTGCAATGCTTTGCAAATGAAACGGAGTCCGGAGAGATCTGCGTCTCCTTTATCGAGATCAATTGCCGCTTTGGCGGCGGTGTTCCCTTATCCTTTGAAGCAGGGGCGGATTATGCAGGCGCGCTTTGCGCCATGCTGGAAGGAAAGAAAGTAGAACCTGCCATCGGCTGTCACAAAGAACTTTTGATGATGCGCTATGACCAGGCGGTCTACAAAGTTTCCCGCAAGGTAAAAGCCATCATCTTTGACCTGGACGACACCTTATACCGGGAAGAAGACTATGCCTTTGCGGCGTATCGGAATGCGGCTGCATATCTGGCAAAAGCACTCAGCGGATCTGCTACTGGATTCTCGGAAAAGGATCTGTCTGCAGACGGCCTGTTCGACTACATGATGATGCTGTATAAACGGGACGGAAGAGGCCATATCTTTGACCAACTCCTCGTTGACTATAACCTGCAGTTTCCTGCTGCACAGCTGGTGGAAGCGTACCGCAGCACAAAACCGCAGCTGCAATTATACGAGGATGCCAAAGAACTGATCACTTTTGCAAAAAAGAAGGGCATAAAAACCGCGCTCCTGACCGACGGCATGAGCCGGGTACAGCATGTAAAGATCGATGCCCTGGGTCTGGAGGAAATGTTGGACTACTGTCTGGCAACGGATGACCTGGGGGTAGATGCAGAAGGAAACGATTTTGGCAAACCCAGTACCGTGCCCTATCAGAAGGTGCTGGATGTGTTGGGCGTTCAACCGGAAGAAGCCATCTACATCGGGGACAATCCCAGAAAAGATTTTATCGCCTGCAACCTGCTGGGCATGGGCTCTGTTCGGATCCATCGGGACAGCGGCTATTTCATGGGAAAAGAAGCAGATCCCGGATGCAACGCGAAACGCAGCGTCAATGACCTGCGGGAGCTGCTGCCGGATTTGGCGCAGTTGTAGGCGTGAATGAGAAAATGGAGAGCTATGGCGAATGGATCAGCATCAAAAAATAAGCTGACCGATTGAAACAAAGCATATGGCTAAAGGAACGATATGAGAAAAGAAATACGAATCGGAAACCGCCTCATCGGAGAAGGCCATCCGACCTTCATCATTGCGGAGATGAGCGCCAATCACAACATGGACTATAACCGGGCCGTGCAGATCATTGAGGCAGCGGCAAAAGCCGGAGCAGACGCCATTAAGATTCAGACCTATACGGCGGATACCATCACCATGAACAGCGACAATCCCTGTTTCCAGATCACCCAGGGAACCCTTTGGGATGGTACCACCTTATACAAGCTCTACCAGCAGGCCTATACCCCCTGGGAGTGGCAGGCGGATCTGAAGAAGAAGGCAGAGGAACTGGGACTGGAGTTTTTCTCTTCTCCCTTTGACCTGACGGCAGTGGACTTCCTGGAAGGATTACAGGTTTCCTGCTACAAGATCGCATCCTTTGAGATCAACGATCTTCCCATGATCCGCAAGATCGCAAAGCTGGGAAAGCCCATGATCTTTGCCACCGGCATAGCCTTGAAGGAAGATATCGAAGCGGCCATGGAAGTGTGCAGGCAGGAAGGAAATGACCAGATCGTACTGCTCAAGTGCGTATCGGCTTATCCTGCACCCTTTGAAGATGTGAATCTGGCCATGATCCCTCAGCTTGCCAAGGATTTTGACTGCATTTCCGGATTATCCGATCATACCATGGGCTATGAAGTGGCCGTTGGCTCCATCCCTATGGGCGCCCATGTGATCGAAAAGCATATGACCCTTCGCCGGGCAGACGGAGGGGCAGATTCTGCCTTTTCCATGGAACCGGAGGAGTTTGCCGCCATGGTGCGCTCCATCCGAAACGTGGAGAAAGCCTTCGGAACAGCAGGCTATACCCTGGGAGAAAAACAGATCCGGGAAAAAGAACATTCCCGCTCCTTATTTATCACCAAAGATGTAAAAAAGGGCGAAGCCTTCTCAGCAGAAAATGTTCGTTCCATCCGTCCTGCCTGCGGCCTGCATACCCGCTACTATGAGGAAGTGCTGGGAAAGACTGCAACCGCAGACATCCCTGCGGGAACGCCTCTTCGCTTCGAACATGTGGCAGGTATGGAAAAATACGGACCTACCAAGGTGGAGCACACCGGAAATCCCTGTGCAAAGGAACTGATCAATGAGTAAGAAAAAAGTAGTGATCTATACCGACGGAAACAAGCAGATCGGTATGGGGCATGTGATGCGGATGCTGTCTCTGGCAGACGGCTTTCGCAGTGTGGATAAAAACGATACGGACGTGGTCTTCTTTTTGCGAAGCAGTAATGCATTGGATACCGTGCTGGAACGAGGATACGGGGCCGTAACCCTGGAAGTGCCGGAAAATGCAGAGCAAGAGATCTCCACAGAACGGACCATCCTCCGGGAGCTTCTGGAAGATCTGGAGGAAAAGGAGATCCTGTTTCTGACCGACAGCTATGAAGTGGATGCTGCATTCATCAGCGACTTGCGGGAAAAGATAGAGCAGTCTCCAGTCCTTTCCGCAAAGAAGGTGACCATTGCCTCTATGGACGATACCATGGATGTGATCTTTTCTTCCGATGTGGTGATCAACTATAACCTGTATGCAAAAGACTGGGATTATAAGCGGCATTACGAAGCGTATCCAAAGACACGGTTCCTGTTGGGAAGTGCTTATGCACCCCTTCGGAAGCAGTTTGTACCGAATGAGGGTGGAAAGGGCAGCCCAAGCGGTCAAAAGAATATCCTGTTTATGTCCGGCGGCGCAGATCCGCTGCACATGACCATCGCTTTTCTAAAACGTTGGATACAGGAGGAGGCTTCCTTTCAGAAAGCGTGCCACCTGACCCTTCTTTGCGGAAAGTTTAACGGGGATATGGAGGAGATCCGTTCCCTTGCAGCTGCGCACGATGTTTCGGTACTGCAGGATGTATCGGAAATGGCCGATGTCCTGAAAAAGCAGGATCTGGTGATCTCCGCAGCGGGCTCCTCTATGTATGAGCTGTGCGCCCTGGGAATCCCTGCGATCACTTATATCACAGCGGACAACCAGCGATTTGCGGCTGCGGCGTTTGCGGAAAAGACCGGCATGCTCCATGCAGGAAACTTTGCAGCAGAACCGGATGCAACGATGGAGCACCTTTTGAGCGGTATCCGGGACTATCTGACTGATGAACAGGATGATACAAAATCAAAATATCGCCAGCTGGCGGAGAGAATGCATGCTCTTTGTGACGGCCAGGGTGCTGTGCGGCTTGCCGGGGAACTAATTAGGATCATGGAGGAAGGGTAAACTTCATGAAGAAGAAACCCTATCGGAAAGAATTTTATAGCGGCATCACGGTGACGATACTGCTCCTGGGGCTTATTCTGTGGATGGGAAGCCTGAAAAAACAGCAGGATGTGGATATCCTACTGTTTGGAGACAGTGTTATAGGAATTAATCATACATCTGTTAAGATTCCGGAACTTTTAGAACAGAAACTGGGGAAAACGGTCTACAATGCTGCCTTTGGTGGGAGCAGTCTTTCAGCGGGAACGACGAAATCCGCCAGTTATACGGAAGAGAGTATCAGCTTTGTGCACTTGGCAGAAGCTTTATGTGCAGGTGACTTTTCTACGCAGGAAAGTGATCTTGCTTCCAGCAGGGATCGGGTAGTCAATAATGAGAACTTTTTAAAGATCCTGCGGGGCCTGAAGACAGTGGATCTAAGTCAGGTATCTGTTATCGTTATTGAACATGGGGTGAATGACTTTAATAGTGAGAGACCGCTGGATAATTTAGAGAATCCTTATGATATCTGCAGCTTTGGAGGAGCACTTCGATACAGCATTGAAATCCTGCAAAAAAACTATCCGAATATTCAAATAGTGCTTGTTTCACCTGCATATTTCTACTTGCAGAAGACGGATATGGATTGCTATAGCATCGATTATGGCTATGGTACAATGGAAGCGTATGTGGATCTGGAGAAAGAGATAGCAGAAGTTTATGGGCTACCGTTCATCGATATGCTTCATTCTCTGCCGATCCATTTGGAAAACATCTATGTATATACAGAAGACGGAATGCATTTGACAGAAGAAGGATTCAAACTGTACGGAGATTATCTGGCGCAGCAATTAAAAGAGGAATTGCAATAAATCATGGACGGATATGTAAAGACAATCTGGGGAAAGATCAAAAAAGAGCATAAGATCGCATTCCTTTCTGCGTGGATCACCGGTCTGATCATTCACATTCCGGTGTATCTGATGGACGTGCCCAATCACGACGGTTTGGCCAGCATGTACTTTGATCAGAATATGATCACCTCCGGCAGGTGGCTGTTGGGGATCGCCTGCAGCGTTTCCTCTTACTATACACTGCCCTGGCTCATCGGACTGCTGTCTCTGCTTTGGGTATCGGTAGCAGCGGTTTTGCTAACCGAACTCCTTCGCATCCGCAGCAGGGTAAATATTTGTCTGATCAGCATGCTGCTGGTCAGCTTTCCTGCTCTTGCCAGCACCTATGCCTATATCTTTACGGCAGACGGCTATATGCTGGGACTGGCACTGGCTATCGCATCCGTGCTTTGTACAGACCGGTTAAAATACGGCTATATCTGGGGCGGGATCTGTCTGGCATGCTCTCTTGGCATCTACCAGAGCTATCTGCCCTTTGCCATGATCCTGTGCCTGTATATGGTATTGGGAAAACTGTTAAAGCCTGCAGGACCGGAACGCAATCATTCCCGCTGGATGGAAATCCTGCAATTCCCCCTTATGGGTGTGATCGGGTTTGCCCTGTATGAAGGCATCCTGCATGTGTTATTGCTGATCCAGGGGAAAGAACTGGATACCTATCAGGGGATCAATACGGCCCTGGAAATGCCCAGCCTTTCCTTCTCTGCAAAGATCGCCGGATTATACCGGGATTTCTTTGCCTTTACCTTAAAAGGACAGGTTCTGTACCACAATGTGGTATCTGCAGTGCTTTTGTTGCTGATCCTGTTGATGTTCCTCTTCGGAGCTGTGGGCAGATGCCTGCAAAAGGGCTATCAAAAGCAGCCCCTGAATTATGTATGGATCCTGCTGTTTATTGCCATCTATCCCATATGTGCCAACATTGTGCTGTTGATCTCTCCGGATGTGAATTACCATCTGCTGATGCGGTATCAGTGGGTACTGCTGCTCATCCTGATGGTGGCGATCTGTGATAAAAAAGAGGATACAGCGGACTTAAAGGGCAATCTGTGGAAGGTGATCTTCTCCTGCGCACTGCTGTGCCTGGTGCTGTTCTATGGCGTTACAGATAACATCGCCTATTCCAATCTGCAGAAGAAGTACGAGAAAACCTACAGCTATTGCCTACGCCTGGCAGACCGGATGGAACAGACACCGGGGTATTATCAGGGCATTCCCGTCGCCATGATCGGCGTGGTCAGTACGAAGGCTTATCCCCAGACGGATATCACCGGCGATGTGACCAGCAACATGATCGGCATGACCGGGGATCATCTCCTGTATACGGCAAAGAATTACCAGGCTTTCTTTAAACACTATCTGGGCATTACCATGAACATTGTGGACGACGATGCCATGGAGACCATCTATTATTCCGATGCATACCAGAGTCTGGACACCTTCCCGGGAGCAAATGCCATGAAGGTGGTAGACGGGATCCTGTATATCAAGCTGGAGTAAGGGCGGATGTGCAAGAAGAAGCATAGTATGGACATGAAATAAAAGGTTGTTACCCCTTGGCGCCTGAATGGATACAGCAAGGTAAGATCAAGCGGAAAACCAAAATAAATCATAAAGGAATCAAGGAAGAAAGAACTACATGAAACTGATCAAGAAAATTTGGGACTGGGCATGGGGCATTTATAAGGCTAAGAAGGAAGTATGGGATTACCTGATTTTTGGAGCACTGACTACAGTCCTTAACTTTGTACTGTTGTTTGTATTTGGCGGGATCGGCATGGCTACCTGGCTGGCCAATCTGCTGGCCAATGTATTTTGCATTATCTTTGCCTATGTGACAAACCACATCTTTGTATTCCACAGTAAAGCAAGAGGGGCAGAACTTTGGGCGGAATTTGTAAAGTTCATCGGCTGCCGTATCGGTACGCTGGTGATGGATGAAGCCATCGTCGTACTGGGGGCGGATATCATCGGACCCAGAGTGGGTCTGGCAGATAATGCCGTGTGGCTGTTCTTTGTAAAGCTGGTGGCACAGATCCTGGTGGTTGTGGGAAACTATGTGTTCAGCAAGCTGTTTATCTTTAAAAAGACGGAAGATACTGTTTCTGCGGAGGAAACAAACCAATGAGTGAAGGCGGAAAAGAGGGAACTTTATCCATCATTCTGCCGGCCTTTAACGAGCAGGAAAATATCCCCCGGACTGCCAAACGGTTACAGGAGATCCTGACCGGTGCGCAGATCCCCTATGAGCTGGTCTTTGTAAGCGATGGCTCCAAGGATAATACCTACGAAGAGATCGAAAAGGCAAAGGCTCTGGATCCGAACGTAAGAGGGGCTGAGTTTAGCCGCAACTTCGGAAAGGAAGCAGCCATCTTTGCAGGACTGGAGCTTGCAAAGGGAGACTGTTGCATCGTTATGGACTGCGATCTGCAGCATCCCCCGGAGCTGATCCCGCAGATGTACGCCCTGTGGAAGGAAGGC
>JAILDL010000160.1 GCA_024689465.1 Lachnospiraceae bacterium | reverse complement strand
TTCTGCAGCTGCTTTTGTAAAGGTCAGTACCTTTGCACCGTGTCCCGGTGTCTCATCATCTGCAAAGATCAGACCCTCATTGGTTTTCTGTACCGGATATACATGGCCGTTTTCCGGGTCGATCAGTGCCATCTCCTCCGTCTTGGAACTACAGGGGATCACAGCCAGCGCAGGTGCGGTTGCATCACACAGATTAAATACCGCCACATCCCCTTTCTTGCCGGGAAGCGCCTCTGCCAGATCTTGCAGCAGCTCCTGTTCCAGGGCATGTCCTTCCTTGGCCAGGGCTTCATACTCTGCCTTGGAATCTTCATATACTTCCTGAATGGAAGATCCGGGCAAAATATCGTGGAACTGATTCTTCAGAACCGTCTGCCACATCCTGCGCAACATTTCCACGGGATATGTTTTCCCTGATCGGATCTGTGCCAGGGTGGATAAAAATTCAAGGTTTTCCAGCAAAAACTCCGAGGTGCGATTATACCGCTTGTTCCGGGCCATAGAAGTATAGGTGCCTCTGTGGTATTCCAGATACAGCTCTCCGACCCATCTGGGCAGATCTCTGTTACCGGCCACTTCCTCCTCCAGATGGTGGAAGAAATCATCCACACGGGAAGTCTCCACTCTGGGGCATCCGGGAATGCCGCGCTTTAAACGGATCTCATTCTCCATCATTTCCTCGGTAGGGCCACCGCCTCCGTCTCCGTATCCGTAGGACATGAGCACCCTGTCGTTGAGATCTTTCTGGGAATATCGCTGCCAGCCGCCTTTTACCTGACAGGGGGTAAGCATCCCGTTATACGTAGTGAAATGATCCGTCTGTACATCCCCTTCCACTGCGGGTTTATTTGCGTCTCTGGTGGGCACAAAATGGGTCAGTACCGTGCTTCCGTCGATGCCTTCCCACAGGAAGGTATCATAGGGCATCTTATTAAACTCATTCCAGCTGATCTTGGTGGTCATGAAATACTTCACATTACAGCCCTTCATGATCTGAGGCAGGGCCTCGGAGTATCCGAAAACATCCGGTAACCATAAGGTCTCGCAGGTTTTTCCGAACTCTTCTTTGAAAAAACGCATGCCATATATAAACTGGCGCACCAGCGATTCTCCCGAAGGAATGTTGCAGTCCGCTTCCACAAACATGGCACCTTCCGGCTCCCAGCGGCCCTCTTTCACCCGCTGCTTCACCTGTTCGTAGATTTCCGGACAATTTTCCTTCACATAGAGGTATTCCTGCGGCTGACTGTGCATGAAAATATAATCGGGATAGCGTTTCATATAATCCAGTACCGTGGCAAAGCTTCGCACCACCTTATCTTTGGTGGTTTCCAGCGTCCATAACCAGGCCAGATCGATATGGGTATGTCCCACCGCATTGACCAGTGGTGCTTCCTTCCCGCATTTGGAATCGTAAAATTCCTTCTGCAGCAGCTCGGATGCATCATCAATGGACGCAAAAAAGGCCCGAGAGTATTTCTTCCGAAAATCCACCTGATTGATGGATCGATTCAGGGCCTTGATAATGGTTATAAATTCCGCGGAATCCGGAGAAAGCAAACGTGCCGTCTCGTAAGGAACCTTCATATCATAGTAATAATCCCAGACGCTCCGGTAGCGGATCATCACCTTCAGATCCAGCTGCAGCCGTTCGTTATGGTCTCCCGTAAATGCAAGAAAATAAAGATTGAAGGTCTCGCCTTCCCTTGCATCTTCCGTAAGGATGGTCTTGCGATGATTTACATCCAGTCCCTGAACCACTTTGCCGTTCATATACACCAGAAACTGAGGATTTAACGCATCCCAGCCGTCTTCACTTCCGGTGGTTACCTGCAGCAATAAAGTCTGTCCCTCGTCCCGGGGACGCAGCGCGGGGGTGGTTACCTTGAAACGGAAGGCATAATACTCTCTGTGACCTCCCCACAATCCTTCCCTCTGCAGCTTCTTCCAGTCCGTCCGCTTTTGCAGCTGCGGGTAAGTGGGCCGTGCCTCACATTTTACATATTCCACTTCCGGAAGGGTAAACAGTTCCTCTTCTGCCAGTTTTTCCAGTTCTTCAATGAGTTTTCCCACTCGTTCTTTGATCAGTATCATAAGCATCCTTTCACTGCGTTAATCGAATTCCGCAATAATCCAGTATCATTTCGCAAAAAATAGCATTGGCCCAGGAAAACCAGTGGCGGGTAAATCGGGTGGGATCTTCCGCACAGATTCCTTCGTGCATCATCCCGCATCCTGCATCGTTCTCTACGATCATGGTGATCAACCGGCGTTTCTCTTTCCGGTCTGTCTCGGTGATCGCCTGCATGGCCAGGGCAATGTCCCAGACATATCCTGTCGGTGTATGGGGACTTCCGATGCCTTCCAGTGCCTTTCCTTTATAAAAATAAGGATTCTCTTCCGAAAGCATCCTCTCCCGGGTATTGCGATACCGCGCATCCGTTCCGTCCCTGTAGCCGATATAGGGAATAGATAAAAGGCTGGGCAGATTGGCATCGTCCATGATGTTATATTCGCCGAACCCGTCCACTTCGTATGCGTAGAAATCCTTCCCCGGGACCACTGCCAGCTCTTCAATGGCTTTTTCTACCTGCTTTGCCATGGTCCGGGCCTTAATGGCCAGGAAAGCATCCTGGAGCACCTCATCGGCGATCTGCGCCATCTCCTTTAAGGTCACCACCGCCAGCATATTGGACGGGATCAGATATCCGTAACGGCAGGCATCATCGCTGGGTCGGAACCCGGACCAGATCAGCCCTGTTCCCGGCTTTACCAGTGCCCCTTTTCCCTCTCTGGAAAGAGTATCGGTATGGGGACAGTGGAAGCGTTCAAAATAATATGGGGATCGGGTCTCGTGATACTGCTCCGTTTCAAACACATCCAGAATGGTATGGGCCGCCCTCACCCATTTTTCCGTAAAGGCTTCCTTATTGCCCGTATTCTTCCAGAACAGATAGGAAAGCTGCATGGGAAAGCACAGGGAATCGATCTCGTATTTGCGTTCCCACAATTCCGGCTTCATCTCCGTACGGTCCTCACTGTAATGAGCCCCCGGCTCGCAGTTAAAGGCATTGGCATAAGGGTCCAGCAATATAAGATCCATCTGTTTGTTCAGAAGATCCACAATGAGTTGCCGGATCTTCGGCTCTGCCTGCGCAAACAAAATATACGGCCGCAACTGACAGGATGAATCCCGCAGCCACATGGCCGGAATGTCTCCCGTAATGACAAATACCGAGCCATCCGGAAGCCGCTTTATGGTACGGTCAATGGTATCCCGAATGCAGTTACGGAAAATCTTTCCCACCTTCGCATCCTCCGGAAACGTCTGCTCCACCAGGGCGCAGGCTTCCTCTATGGTCAAATCCTTAGCGGTTGTTTTCATACTTCCTCCAAACGAAACTTCATCATGACGATGGTAGCATTCTTCGTGCTCTTATAACAATGAAGGTTTTTACAATTTTCAGTGGATTTTTATCTCATGAAAAAACTCGAAAAAAGTACAAATAAATAGTTGACAAACCCTGTCTCAAACTTGTATATTAGTAAAGCAGTCCAAACGACAGCATATGGGATTTTAGCTCAGCTGGGAGAGCATCTGCCTTACAAGCAGAGGGT
>JAILDL010000134.1 GCA_024689465.1 Lachnospiraceae bacterium | reverse complement strand
CAAGATTCATCATAGCGGCTTCAAAGGAAAGTCTGGTTCTGGTACTGGGTTCATAAAAACAGGTGGCAAGTTTCTTGCCGTCACAGAGATGAGAGTATTTCTCCCGGTGTTTCTCAATGTCATTGGCCAGATCGAAGAGCTTGTCCAATTCTTCCACTGAGAAGTCAAGAGGACTCATTAAATGTCGAGGCATGAGATCTCCTTTCAGGATATGAATTTTTTTATCGTTGTAAATAGTATCATAAGGAACTGTGTATTTCAATGTGAAATTCAATGAAATTTCCGTCTTGACATTTGTCAGACTTTGAGATAAAAAGGTGCATAGACGTTAAGATGCGTCTTTGATCTTATGAGTATAAAGAATGAATGAAACAATGCGGGATAATGCCGCATATAGGATGAAAAAATGAGTCGAACAAAGAAAATGGAACTGGATATGACCAAGGGAAAGCCCCTGGGACTGATCCTGCAGTTTATCGGCCCTGTAATACTGGGCAATATTTTTCAGCAGTTTTACAGTATGGTAGATACCATCATCGTTGGCCGTTATGTAGGCGTACAGGCCCTGGCAGCGGTGGGGATGACGGGAACCATCATGTTCCTGATCCTGGGCTTTGTCATGGGCATGACTACCGGCTTTACGGTTATTACCAGCCAGAGATTCGGAGCAGGAGACTATGAGGGCGTTAAGAAGAGTATCGGCAGTGCCATCACTTTATCTGCCATTGTGGTTGTGATCGTTACCTTTATCAGTTTCCGCTATATGGATCCTTTGTTAAAACTGATGAATACCCCGGAAGATATCTATGATATGGCGAAGACCTATATCCTGATCATCTGTGGTGGCATCGTACTTTCCGTATTATATAATCTGATGGCCAGTATCCTCCGTGCCATCGGTAACAGCAAGGTGCCTCTGTATTTCCTGATCTTTTCCGCATTTCTCAATATTTTTCTGGATCTGTTCTTTATCCTGAACCTGAATATGGGCGTAGCGGGAGCCGCCTGGGCAACCATCTTATCCCAGGGGATCAGCGGGATCTTATGCGTGTTCTATATCATGAAATACGTGGAGATCGCAAGGATCCGTCCGGAGCATCTGAAACTGGAATTTTATCTGGCAAAGAACCAGTTATATATCGGTATTCCCATGGCATTGCAGTTTTCCATTACTGCCATCGGAACCACCCTGGTACAGTCGGCTCTGAACCTGTTCGGTTCCACTGTGGTTGCTTCTTATACCGCAGCCTGCAAGGTGGAGCAGTTTATTACCCAGCCCTTTGCAGCCATGGGTATGACCATGGCTACCTATTGTGGTCAGAACCGCGGTTTAAACGACTGGAAGCGGATCCGTCAGGGGGCAGGCAGTGCCAACCTTTTATCTGCCATTTATGCGTTATTGGTTTACGGTGTAGCCGTAGTGATCATGCCCTATGTGGTAGGGATCTTTGTAACCGGTGATGTAACCGAAGTTATCCAGTATGCCAATACCTATATTCGTATCGTAGGAACCTGCTTTATTCCGCTGGGTATGATCTTTATTTTCCGAAATGTGCTTCAGGGATGCGGTTACTCGTTCGTTCCCATGATGGGTGGTGTGGTAGAGCTGATCGTTCGTGCTATTTTTGCAGAGGTTGCGGTACACTACCATAGCTACGAAGGGGTGTGCCTGGCCAACGCCGGCGCATGGCTGGCAACGGGGATCTTCCTGCTGATCGCTTATCTTATCATCATGCGGAAGAAACCAAGATAATATTAACGAAAAACGCCTCTCTCGTAGGAAACGGGAGAGGCGTTTTTTTGTGTGGGTGGGGCAAATCCTTCACTGCCTGATGGTAATCGCTGGCTTATTCCTGCTGCAGAACCGCTGCGGCTGCGGCATCGAAGGTGGTGACCTGAACGCTGCCGTTGGCGGGAGTGCGATAACAGGGAAGATCGGATCCGTAAGGATGGAAGTATACGTAGTTGGAGGTTACATTGATATCGGTGTAGACACCGGAAAGAACCGCCTCCTGACCGGTACCGTCATAATGCATACGCATGAGCGCGGAGTTTTCTCCGTCTTCTTTGTTGTAGTAAATAAAAGAATCGGAGAAATTAAAGTTTACCACGCGGTCCGTACACAAGGTGGTAACGGAACCATCTGCCATGTTGTATTTACATAAGCTGTAATCATCGTTCAGGTCCAGATAGAAGACTTCGCTTCCCCGGACCACGGGATACCATAAGTTTCCTTCCGGCCATACGTTCACCGACTGATTATTGGCGGTATCCATGAAATACAGGCTGTGGTCTCCGGTAACGCCGTTGTAGAAAATGCGTCCGTCCTGGAAATCAGCCAGGGTCACATAATCTTCCGTGATCTGTTCCTTGTTCCGTTTGTCCAGGGTCATGCGATAGTTGGTGGTATTGGTCTCCACATCGTAGCGCTGGTAATAAACATGATTCCCTGCAAGTAAGACCATGGTGCAGGGATCGGTAGTGAGGGCCACGGAAGAAGAGCCGTTCTGCGTTACACGATAGATACCGTGGGCAGAACGTACGTAACCAAGGCCGGAACCGCCGGAAGAGCCTTCCGTGTAGAAGATGATATACTTCCCGCCTGCATTGATGAACCTGGCAGCAGAAGACACCAGACGCTTCATGTCTGTTTCGTCCGGATTCATAGAGTATAAGGAGTTGTTGTCATAAGGATTGGCAAAATACACTTTGCCTTCTGCTTCACAGAAAAGGCCGTTGTTATAGAGGTTCGCTGCTGTGTTCCCTTTGGTAGAGTCCGGAAGGGCGGACATCTGGGAGGAAACGCGAAATGCTACCACAAGGATCACAAGGATGGCTGCTACTGCCCCAAGGACAAGAATGACACGTAATCGACTGCTCATTGCAATCCCCCTTTCTTACCTTTATTATAGGCGTTTGATCGCTTGCGGACAAGTTCATATTGGTATAAGATAATTAGAAAAAAGATTGAATTTTCAACGAAAATCGAAGGAGTAGCATGGAACTTAGTGAGCTGAGAGAGCAGATCGATGAGGTGGATGCCCAGATCGTTGCCTTATACGAAAAACGTATGAAAATCTGTGCCAGTGTGGCGGAATACAAGATCGGGGCCGGCAAGAGCGTATTGGATCGTGGACGGGAAGCCGCTAAGATTCAGGCCGTGAAGAACCTGCTGAAGGATCCTTCCAATGCCAGAGGCATCGAAGAGCTGTACCAGCTGCTGATGAGCAACAGCCGGAAACTTCAGTATAAGCTTATGACGGATGCAGGGACCAACGGAAAACTGCCTTTTATTGAGATTGACAGCATCCGTAAGGAAGGCGTGCGGGTTTGCTACCAGGGAGCGGAAGGATCCTATTCCCAGGCAGCCATGATCGACTTTTTCGGAGAGGGTGTGAATAACTTTTCCGTGAAAACCTTCCGGGATGCCATGATCGCCATTGAAGAGGGAACGGCGGATTATGCAGTCCTTCCCATTGAGAATTCCACCGCCGGAGTGGTCAGTGAAATCTATGACCTTCTGGCAGAGTTTGAAAATTATATCGTGGCAGAGCAGATCACGAAGGTGGAGCACTGCCTCTTAGCCACAGAGGGCACGGACATTTCCACTATTAAGCGAGTCTATTCCCATCCACAGTCTCTGTCCCAGAGTGCAAGATTCCTGGAGGAACATGCTGACTGGGAACAGTTCCCTATGAAGAACAATGCCTTTGCGGCAAAAAAGGTAGCGGATGAGAAGGATCCTGCCCAGGCAGCGGTTGCAGGCGCCTATGCGGCAAAAGTCTATGGCCTTGATATTCTGGAGCGGGGCATCAACATGGACCACAACAACTCCACCCGTTTCATCATCATCACCAACCAGAAAGTCTATCAGAAGGGGGCGGACAAGATCAGCATCTGCTTTGAGATCCATCACGAAAGCGGTTCCCTGTATCACATCCTGTCCCACTTTATCTTTAACGATCTGAACATGACCAAGATCGAAAGCAGACCCATCGAAGACCACAGCTGGGAATATCGTTTCTTCGTGGATTTTGAAGGGAATCTCTCCGATGCTTCAGTGAAGAATGCCCTTCGCGGCATCCGGGAAGAAGCTGCCAACCTGCGGGTTCTTGGGAATTATTAAGCCTGAGCTTATAAGAAAGAGGATACAGATGCGCATCGACGAACTTATCGTTTATCGTAATTTTGGAGAAGAAGGCGTCCTTCTGGAGAAGATCGCCTGGCTCATGGAACATTACAAAGAGGAAAATGTAAGCCA
>JAILDL010000109.1 GCA_024689465.1 Lachnospiraceae bacterium | reverse complement strand
TGGGCCGTGTGGCAGCAGGCATACTCTTCGATCGCATCGAAGGGGATGATACCCCCAGCAAGATCGTTACCTTAAGTGCTGAAGTGTTACAACGCTCCAGTACCTGAGTTAACATACACTCTCTTTTTACGTTCCAACTTTCAATTCCTTAATTAACCGGAAAAGCCTCCGACAAAGTGTCGGAGGCTTCAGACCGTAGACAAAGATGCGGATTTTTCGTGAATCCGCATCTTTGTCTACAGTCTGGTATATATTCATTCTTTTACGGGTGTATTCAATTTTTTGGAGGCGAGGTGTGGTCCCTTGGTCAGCGCCCGCGCCGCTCACAGCCCAAGGATCTGGGACAAGAGGGGGATGGTCAGGATGGAGAGGAGGGTGGTCAGGGCGACGCCCTTGGAAGCTAACGCATCGTTTTTGGAAAACTGCCCAGCGAACATGGCCACCATACTGCCCACCGGCATGGAAAGAATGATAAAGAGAACCTTTAAAAGCATAGGATCCGGGATCAGGAATCGTAAGACAGATACTGCCAGAAGGGGAAACAGCAGCTGCTTAACCCCGGCAAAAATAAGGAGTCTGGCGTCCAGGAAAAGCTCCTTAAAGGCAATCTTCGATAAGGAAAAGCCGATGACTATCATACTAAGAGGCGCCGTCATATTCCCCAGAGATTTTACACAGGTTAACAGAACCTCCGGCACCTGGATGTGCCCCAGAAAGATCGTTAACGAGATCACGCAGGCGATGGAGCCCATGTTGATGATCTTCTTAGCAAAGGATCCGGCAGATGCCCCCCTACTTTGCAGGGCCGTAACCCCGTAGGTATACAGGAGGATATTGTAGGGAAACAGAAACAGGGATGCGTAGAGCACCGACTCCGGTCCGTAGACCGCAGACAGCAGAGGCATCCCCATAAAACCGATATTGGAAAAGGCAAACATCACCCGGTAGATGGGATGATCTTCCTTTTTGCCGCCAAGAAGATACGCTACCGGGAAGGATAAAGCGATCAGCAGGAAAAAGGTAAGGACCGCTACTCCCAGGGTCACCAGGATCTGTGTTAGGCCAAAGTCTGCTCCCTCCGCTCCGGAAGAAACAACCAGCGCCGGATTGGCGATATTGATCACGATAAAGGACAGGATCCGCACACCTTCGTCGTTGAAAAACTCCTTTTTTCCACAGATATACCCGATACCCATGATCAGGAAGAAAATGCTCATTTGCTGTAAGATAATCATACTGCCCCTGCTTTTGTCGCAAAGCGCCGCTCGATCTTTTCCATCTCATTTAGTACCCTGCACATCTCCGCATGGGTTCCGATGGTCATCCGAACGTAGTCTTTGATCTTCTCATTATTGTAATGTCGCACCAGGATCCCCTGGTTTTTCAGTTCGTCGCACAATATACCGGCCGGCGTCCTTGTGGCCTTAAAAAAGACAAAATTGGTCGTAGTGGGGATCACTTCATACCCCATCCGCTGCAGCTTGTCTTCCACATAGGCCCGCTCACGGATCACGCTGTCCACGCAGAACCGGAAATATTCCTCATCCCCTACCGCAGCGCATCCTCCGGCGATGGCCAGAGAGCTTAAGTTAAAGGGATTAAAGGCAAACTTGATGTTATTCATATCCCGGATGATGGCTTCGGAGGAAATGGCAAACCCAATCCGTGCCCCCGGCATGTTCCGGGACTTGGAAAAGGTATAGACCACCACCAGGTTGCTGTACTTCTTTACAAGGGGCAGCACCGATTCGTTGCCAAAATCCACATAGGCTTCGTCGATGATGACCATGCGGTCACTCCGGGAAGCCAAAAGGCGCTCGATCTCTGACACCGGAATGGCCAGTCCCGTAGGATTATTGGGATTGGCGATGATAACATCTCTGTCTGACATTATATACGGTTCGATATCCAGGGTAAAATCATCATTTAACGGAATCTGTTCATAATCCAGACGATAGGCTTTGGAATAGATCCGGTAAAAATCATAGGTGATATCCGGAAAACAGATCTTCATACCGGGACGGAAAAAGGCCATCATGCAAAAGCTTAAGACCTCGTCCGCTCCGTTGCCCACAAATACCTGCTCCTCGCCGACTCCGAAATGCTTGCCGATGGCTTCCCGTAGCTCCATACAGTACGGATCCGAATAATGATTCATCCCGATGATCTGGGCCTGATCGATGGCTTCCAGCACCTTTGGGGAAGGGGGAAAAGAGCTTTCGTTGGCGTTTAGTTTCAGGTACTCCCGGTCGTTTGGCTGTTCCCCGGGATTGTAGGGCTCGATGTCTTCGAATTCATCAATCAAAAAATAACTCATTGCTTCCGTCCTTTTATCGACTTAAAAATCGATTTCCTTTCCGTAAAAACATACGTCCAGCATCTTATCCATCACTTCTTTGGTGATCTGCACAGGATTTACCTTAGTTGCGCCCAGCATGGCATGCTCTAAGAGAATCTGCCGGTTCTCCGCAAATTCCTCCTGCGTGATCCCTGCATCCTGAAAACACCTGGGAATCCCCAGCATTTCCTTAAGCTGCGTGATCTTAAGGATAATGCCCTCACATCTTGCGGCGTAGCTAAGCTCTTCCATTTTTTCCCTTACCTGCGCATCCCTCTGATTATAGGTAAGGACGTAGGGCAGGATCACGGCATTGGTCAGGCCATGGGCCAGATTAAACACCGCGCCGAAAGAGTGGGCGATCCCGTGAACCATCCCCAGACCCACATTGGCAAAGGAGATGCCCGCCATGCAGGAATAGTTGTGGACCTTCTCTCTGGCGAAAGGATCCTGCTTTAAACAGGAATCCGGCAGATACTTAAGGATCCCCGTAACCGCAGCCTTGGAAAGAGCTTCGTCAAAATCATCCAGATTGTGATTGGTATAGGATTCGATGGCGTGGGTTAAGGCATCCATTCCCGTTTCCGCTGCGATCCGATCCGGCATGGTCATGGTGATGTCGCCGTCCAAAATGGCGATGTCCGGTCTCAGGCAATCCGTCATGATAGGTACCTTTAACTTCTGCTGCACGTCCGTTATCACCGTTCCTCTGGTCACTTCCGATGCGGTTCCCGAAGTAGACGGGATACAGATCAGCGCCGTCTTACGCTCTGCAGGGATCTTGCCCGCATCCTTATATTCGATGACATTGTCCCTGTTAAGATAAGGGAACTCATAAAACAAAAGCATGGCCTTGGCGGCATCCATCGCACTTCCTCCGCCAATAGCCAGCACACAATCCGGGCAAAACTCCCGGAAGATCTTAAGTCCCTCTTCCACTTCTTCAAAGGAAGGGTTCTTGCGGATCCCGAAGATCATCTTTACTTCGCTTCCGTTCTCCTCCAGCATATCCCTTGCTTTATCCATGATCCCGGTGGTGATCATACTCCTTCCGCCGGTCACCATGACGACCCTTTTATAGGAAAGGGTCTTTAAAAATGCGATCGCGCCCCTTCCGCTGATGATCCTTTTCCCCGAAAGGACCAGCTGCTTTACGCTGTTTTCCATTTTCATACACCTCTGTTTTTATCTTTCTTAAGCAAGCTCTCTGCAGATCCGGTCTTTGCCATTTTTTTACAGCACGCTTGCCAGAAACTGCTTTGCTTTCGCAGTCTGCGGATTCTGAAAGATCTCTTCCGGCGTCCCTTCCTCCAGGATCTGTCCGTCTGCCATGAAGACCACCCGGTCCGCCACTTCCCTGGCAAAGCCCATCTCATGGGTCACACACAGCATGGTCATGCCCTGAGAAGCCAGATCCTTCATAACGCTAAGGACTTCTCCCACAAGCTCCGGATCCAGAGCGCTTGTGGGCTCATCAAAGAGCATGATCTTAGGCTGCATGGCAAGAGCTCTGGCGATGGCCACTCTCTGCTGCTGCCCGCCGGATAAGTGGGAAGGATAGGCATCCGCCTTTTCCAGAAGGCCTACCTTATCCAGCAGCGATAACGCTCTTTGTTCCGCTTCCTCTTTGGGAATCTTCTGTACATACAAAGGACCTGCCAGCACGTTTTGCTTAACCGTCATGTTGGGAAATAAGTGAAAGCGCTGAAAGACCATCCCCATCTCCAGAAGGGCGGCCTTTTTTTCTTCCTTTTTCATCTCTTCCCGGATCTCTCCCCGCTCCACCCGTTGGAACAGCTTATCCTCCATAAAGATCTTGCCGCTGGTAATGGTTTCCAGAGTGTTAAGAGACCTTAAGAGTGTGGACTTCCCGGCGCCGGAAGGGCCGATGATCACCACCACTTCTCCCTGGTTTACGGTGAGATTCACGTTCTTAAGGACCTGCAGGTCTCCAAAATTTTTACATATATCTTCTGTCCGAATGATCGACATCTGCCTTCCTCCAACCTTATTCGTAAACGGAATATTTCTTTTCCAGCTTGTTAAATACCAGCTGGAACAGCGCCGTAATGACCAGATAAATGATCATGGCCGGGATATAAACAAGGGCCGTGGCGGAGGATGAAGAGATCGCTCTCGTCACCTTGGTAAGGTCCGCTAAGCCGATGATGGCTACCAGAGATACATCCTTTAACACCATGATGAATTCGTTGCCCACAGGGGGGATCAGTCTTCGAACCGTCTGCGGGATGATCACGTAGCGCATGGTCTGCGCTCCGGTCATCCCGATGGTTCGGGCAGCCTCGAATTGTCCCTTATCGATGGACTGGATCCCGGCCCGGATATTCTCTGCCAGGTAGGCCGCCGTGTTTAAGGTGTAGGCGATCATGGCAGCCAAAAATGCGCTGCGGATGGTTAATGCCGGGTGAAACTGAGGCAGACCGAAGTAGATAAAATAGATCTGCATCAGAAGAGGAGTGCCCCGGAAAAAGAAGACATATCCGCTGCAGAGTCGGTTTAAAACTGCATGTTTGCTCATTTTCCCCAGCGCGAGAAAAAGACTTAAAAACAGTCCGATCGCCACCGAAAGGATGGTGATGATAATGGTTGTCTGTGCTCCCTTGAAGAGCTGCGGCATCCAGGTAACAATTCGGGTCATACCATTCATAAAATCGTCCTCTATCTTCCTAATTGGCCGGAATGACATCCTCCGTGCCGAAGTACTTTACTGCGATCTCAGAAAGCTTTCCGCTCTTTTTAAGGCTATCCAGGGCAGCTTCCAGTTTTTCCTTTAAAACAGTGTTATCTTTTTGCAGGCACATAACGATGGGCTCGCTTTCCGGAGACTGCCATACGGTCTTATAATCCGATGCCGCATCTCCCAGATAAAAAGCGGCAACCACAGAGTCTGTGCAGACAGCGTCGGCTCTGCCGGCCTTTAACTCATCAAAAGCGTTGATGATCTTCTCATACTGACGAAGGTCCGTTGCAAGGCCGCCAGCCACATAGTCCTGCAGGATGTAATCGGCGGTGGTCTCCATCTGTACCGCTACGGTCTTACCGGCAAGGTCTTCGATGGAAGCAATGTCCGACGCATTGGGTACCACCAGTACCGGTGCATTGGCGATATAGGGCTTGGTCAGTGCGTAGTTCTGATCCCGGTCGGCGGTATAGCTGACACAGGAAATGATCACATCGTATTTTTTCGCATCAACGCCTGCAAAGATGCCGTCCCAGGC
>JAILDL010000015.1 GCA_024689465.1 Lachnospiraceae bacterium | reverse complement strand
GGTACACGAGTACGCAAGCGCAAATAAAGCATTCTTGCAAAGGGATGCTTTATATTTTCCCTAGGTGCGCACACGGGTACGCAAATAGTTTGATAGCATTTGTGCGGTACGAAAGGAGAAGGTTATTTATGAAAAAGAGATTTGCCGGGGGATTACTGGCTACCTTGATGACGGTATGTTTACTTGCAGGATGCGGAAAGGCTGCAGAACCTGCACCGGCTGCTACCGGAAGCGATGCAACAGCTTCTGCGCAGTCACAAACAGCAGCATCGGATTCAAAAGAAACGGCTGCAGATGCGGGAGATGCACAGACTTCCGAACCCATCACCATTTCCTTCTGGTGCAACTTTACCGGATCGGACGGAGATGTGCTGCGTGAGATCGTAGCAAACTATAATGAGACCAATACAGACAATGTGACCGTAGAGATCGATATCATGGATTATGCAACCCTGCAGTCCAAGCTGCCCACCGCGATCTCCACCGGAACCGGTCCTTCCTTTATCCTGGCCGGTGTGGAACTGATCAAGCAGTACAAGGAGAATGACATGATCCTCCCCATTGACGATTTCTGGGATGTAACGGGGATCGATAAGAGCAACTTTAATGCCAACGTTCTGGAGAAGTCCTATTTTGACGGTACTCAGTATGGCGTTCCCATGCAGTACAACCTGCAGTATCTGTACTACAACAAGGATCTGTTCGCAGCAGCAGGCTTAGATCCTGAGAAAGCACCGAAGACCATGGAGGAACTGGAAGCAGCTGCAGTGGCCTGCACCGATGCGGCAAACGGGATCTATGGTATCGGCCTTCCCGTTAACTACGGTAACTACGTGGAGTATCTGTGGGCCAACGGCGGAGATGTAGTCAGCACCGACGGAAAACAGAACTTCCTGAATTCCGAAGAAAACATCAAGACCCTTACCTGGATGCAGGAGCTGATGAAGAAGGGCGTTTCTCCCGAAGGTCTGGATGCCGGTGAAGCAGATACCATGTTCCAGGCAGGACGTCTTGCCATGTACACCAGTGGTCCCTGGAACATCAACGGCTTAAATCAGCTGGGGATCAACTACGGTATCACAGGGATCCCCGCAGGCAGTGCCGGTGCCTTTGCTCCCGAAGGAGGATGCTCCTGGATGCTGGCCAAGGGCGCAGATGATGCAGTCAGAAGTGCAGCCTACAAGTTTATGGCTTACTGGCTCAGCGACAGCGTATTAAAAGAGTGGTCCAACCGGAACGGCTTCCCTGTTTGGGCTGATTCCGTTCTGGCAGATTCCGAGATCCAGGCCAACAAGATCCTGGCTGATGTATCGGAGGCTTCCACCATCGGAAGAGACTACCACTTACAGTTAGACTGCGGCTCTCAGATTGATGCGGATGTGATGCAGCCCATGATGGAGCGTGTACTGCGCGGAGATGATGTAGCAACCTGTGTACAGGAAGCATCCGACAAGCTGGATGAGATCCTGGGATTAAACTAAAGCAATTGCAAGCAATAGCGGGGCGGTGCCTTCCTCCTGTGGGCGCCGCTCCGGAAAGGAAAAAGCAGTGAAGAGAAATCAGAAACTGGCCTATCTGTTTATCACACCATCTTTACTCATATTGATCGTATTCGTGTTTGTTCCCTTGTTTTCGGCTTTTTTTATCAGCCTGACAAACATGGACATCTATATGAACGAATACCACTGGATCGGTTTTGAGAATTATAAACGCATGCTGGAGGATTCCAGAGTCTGGAATGCCACGAAGAACACCATTGTTTATACCGTGGCCGAAGTACCGCTGCAGATCTTTCTCTCGCTGCTTCTTCTTTTCCTTATGCTGGGGAATACCCGGTTTCACAAGCTGCTCCGGACCGTTTTTTATCTGCCGTATGTATGCTCCATGACCGCCATCAGTATCATGTGGTCCATGATCCTGAATAAGAATTCCGGAATGGTAGCATATCTTCTGGCAAAGATCGGCATCCAGATCCCCAATCTCCTGGCAACGGAGGGGTACGCCATGGGAACAGTCGTTGCAGTCTCCGTATGGAAGAATTTCGGCTATACACTGACACTCCTAACGGCTGCGGCTCTTGGAGTATCAAGCTCTTTGTATGAAGCGGCTGAGATCGACGGAGCCGGATGGGCGGCGAGATTTCTCCATGTAACCATCCCGGCGATACGGCAGACCATCCTGTTTTGTCTGGTGACTACCCTGATCACGGCACTTCAGGTATTTGACCAGATCTATGTACTGACTCAGGGCGGACCTCTTTTTTCCACGGAAACACTGGTGGGGTATATCTTTGAAAGAGGCTTTCGCGCAGCGCCCTTTGATGTAGGGTATGCAACGAGCGTGGCTGTTTATCTGTTTTTCCTGATCGCAGTACTGACCTTTATCCTGCGGCGCTATACAACCAGAAGGGAGGAAGAGGAATGAGTAAAAAGGCTTTTGCAATCGTCAGCAACCTGATCCTGATCTTATTTATGCTGCTGATTCTCCTGCCTCTATGCTGGTTATTTGTTTCCGCCTTCAAGTCGGACCTGGCAGTCAATGCCTGGCCCCCCAGGTTCTTTCCGGACAAATGGGTAAACACACAGTTTACCTATGTCTGGAGGATCCTGCCGATCCCTGTCATGCTGAAGAATACAGTGTGTTTTGTCCTTGCGGTAACCGGTATCAGCCTGTTTTTTGATTCCCTGTCGGCGTATGCCTTTGCTCGTATGGACTTTAAAGGGAAAAAGCTGTTGTTCGGGATCATTCTCCTGACGATGATGATCCCCTTTCAGGTGGTCATGATCCCCATTTATCTGGAAGAGTACAAGCTGGGGATCTTAAATACCTTCTGGGGACTGGTGCTTCCCAGAGCAGCCAGTGCCTATGGGATCTTTATGCTGACCAGCTTTTTCTCGGGTATTCCCAGATCCCTGGATGAAGCGGCAAGGATCGATGGAATGAGTGAATTCGGCATTTACTTTAAGATCATTCTGCCCCTGTCAAAGCCGGCCTTTGTTACATTGGGGATCTTTCATCTCATGAATAACTGGAATGACCTGCTTTATCCCATGATGCTGACCAGTACCCAGGAAAAGCGGACCCTGTCCGCAGGACTGGCCACACTGGTTGGAAGCAATGCCATTAAATACGGGCCCACCCTGGCGGCTACGGTGATCTCCATTTCCCCGCTGCTCATCGTCTTCTTATGCGGACAGCGGTTCTTTATGGAGGGGATCTCCACATCGGGAATGAAAGAATAGGAGAATATATGGAACAGATCAGAATCGTATTAGACAAGGATTATACCCTGGGAGATGTGGACCCGCGCCTGTTTGGCTCCTTTGTGGAGCATATGGGACGCGTGGTCTATACCGGGATCTATGAAAAGGACCATCCCACTGCGGATGAAAACGGCTTTCGCAGGGATGTGGCCAAGCGGGCAAAAGAAATGGGAGTTACCTGCGTTCGCTATCCGGGCGGTAATTTTGTATCAAACTATCACTGGACGGACGGCATCGGCCCGGTAGAAAAGCGGCCGAAAAAAAGGGATCTTGCCTGGAAGAGCATCGAGACCAACGAGGTGGGCATCGATGAATTCATGAAGTGGGCAGACACCTATGATATGGAGCCGATCATGGCCGTTAATCTGGGGACAGGAACCCTGCAGGAAGCGGTTAACCTGGTGGAATACTGCAACAGCACCGTGGGAAGCTATTACAGCGATCTGCGGGCCGAAAACGGTCATAAGGATCCTTATGGCATAAAGACCTGGTGCCTGGGCAATGAGATGGACGGAGAATGGCAGATCGGGCATAAAACCGCTGCAGAGTATGGCCGGATTGCCCATGAAACGGGAAAGGCCATGAAACTCATGGACCCTTCCATCCAGCTGGTTGTCTGCGGCAGCTCCATGTCCAGAAATGCAACCTTCGGTGAATGGGAGAGAGAAGTCCTCCGCCAGACCTATGAGGAAGCGGATTATATTTCCCTCCATCAATATTATGGGGGACAGGAGAAGGGAACAGCCGGCTTTTTAGCCCAGTCCCTGGACATGGAACGCTACATCGACCTGGTATGCGGGATCGCAGATCTGGAGAAAACAAAGCGGAAGAGCAAAAAAACGCTGGAGATCAGCTTTGACGAGTGGGGCGTATGGTCCACACCGGATACAGAGGTGCAAAAATGGGTGGAAGAACACCCCTGGCAGAGTGCACCGCCCCTGGGCGAGCAGATCTATTCCATGGAGGATGCCCTGCTGTTTGCCAGCATGATGATGGTGCTTTTAAAGAAATGCAACCGGGTAAAGATCGGGTGCCAATCTCTGCTGACCAATATCAGTTCCTGCATTATGACCGCAAAAGGCGCAGGCACATGGGTGCAGCCCATCTACTACGTCTTTCAGATGATCGCATGCCATGCTAAAGGCCGGGTTCTGGATACCCGTTACGCAGGACCCCGTTATGATACGCCGGAATTTACGGAGGTTCCCGCAGTGGACAGCCTATGTGTGTATCGGGAGGAAGAGGGAGAACTTACCTGCTATTTTGTAAACCGAACAGACAGCAGGCAGCAGGTGGATCTGGATGCGCATGGACTATTCCTGCAGGAAGTGGCAGAATCCCTTGTCCTTACGGCAAAGGACATCAAGCAGACCAATTACGAGGATCACGAAGCAGTTACGCCTTATGCCGCAGACGTTGTCCGTCTCAAGCAGGGCAAGGCCGCTGTAACCCTAGAGCCCTATGCTTTTCAGATGGTCCGGATTACGCTAAAATAAAAGAAAAAGTCACCTGAGGGGAATTATGAGTATCACGACCAATGACCTCGCAAGACTTTGCGGGGTTTCAAAAACCACCGTTATCCGTGCATTAAACAATACCGGCAGGATCAATGAGACGACCAAGGAAATGATCCTGCAGACCGCCAGAGAGAACGGATACAAGCCGGATCTTCTGGCACGGAGCCTTGCCAAGGGACGCACCTATACAATCGGTATGCTGGTTTTGGACTCCAGAAACC
>JAILDL010000004.1 GCA_024689465.1 Lachnospiraceae bacterium | reverse complement strand
CCTGCGCGTATCCGGAGATGAACAGACTGCAGCAGAAGTCGAAAACGACGGCTATATGGAAACCTGGACGCGGATCCCGCCCCATGAACCAAGGACTTACCTCTTTGCCTTTGTGGGCAGGATCGTACGGCATCTGGCCATCGACCGTCAGCGCCATGATACCCGCGCAAAACGGGCTGCTGAGCTGTGTGAACTGTCGGATGAACTGTTGGAATGTCTGCCCGGAGATAATAATGTGACGGCGGAAGCAGAGCTATCAGAGTTGACTGCTTTGGTCAACGCTTTTCTGGCTACCGTTTCCCCGGAACAGCGAAACCTCTTTGTCCGCCGATACTGGTTCTGCGATTCCATTGAGGAAATCTGCTCCCGGTATGATCTGCCACAGAGCAAGGTGAAAACCACCCTGTTCCGCTTGCGGGAAAAGCTGAAGAAACAATTGGTGCTTGGAGGATATACGGTATGAACAACCTGGATCTTTTGGATGCCATCGGTGGCATCGATCCCAAATACATTGCAGAGGCGGATAAAGCAGTTTCCGGCCAAAGTCGAAGATCCGGCCGGATCCGTTCCTTTCGTCCCGCTTATCTAATAGCAGCTGCCCTGTTTCTGCTCCTCCTCTCCGGTGCCTTTATCCGCACGAACCTGCTGCGTCCGGTTTCATCCGAATCAGCGGATACCTCTGCGGCGGTTACGACTACGGCAGAGATCATGGCTGAGGAAGCAGCCGTAGAAGAAGCAGCTCCGGAAGAATCCGACCAATCCGTAGGCACCTTCTCCATACAGGAGAATCAATCTTCTGAGCAAACAGAAGGCAGTGCGAAGGAAACTACACCGGAAACTGCAACCGCTACAGCTACGACCGGAGATTATCCTCCCATGCTGATGGTAAATGGCATTCTGTATCAGGACAGCTACGAAGTCTATGAACCTGTAACGGATCCGGATGCCACAGCACAGGTGATCATCCAGACACAGCAGGTGCTGACCTACACCGATGGAGAGCCTTCTGCAGACGGCGAACAGAACTTTGACCGGTCTTGTGAAACCATCTATGTAGAAGCCGGGGACGGAACCGACGCCATCTATGTTCGGATGGAGGAAGAAGCAAACCTGTGGCATATCTTTGTTCCCGCTGTGCAGTAATGCTTCCGAAATCCTGCAAAGAGCGGCTTTTTCGGCCGTTTTTTTTGCAACAGACATGATGAAAAAGAAAATGGAGAATATTATGAAAAAGAAACTGATCACCCTTGTATTACTGCTCACCATGAGTGTGAGTTTATTAACCGGCTGCGGAGAGCCGCCGTGCATCGATGTTAACGAGGATCCTTCCACCTTCCCTGCTACGGAGCAGCAAAGCACCTCTCCGGATCCTATGGCCTTTACCACCGAGGAAACCGCCAATATTTCCGGAGACTTTAATGAATCCCTCATGGAGTTTTTGAACATGTCCTCTTACAGCAACGAAAACTTCATGGTCTCTCCCACTTCCCTGCGGGCAGCCCTTGCCATGGCCGTTGCCGGCGCAGACGGGGAAACCAAAACGGAGCTGTTAAAAGCCATGGGCTTTTCCGATGAGGAGGAAATGCTCACCTGGTATGACAGCGTTAAGGATGCGGTTGCCCGCTTTGACGAATCTCTGGCCTGGGATAAGCAGGCCTTTGAAGAAAACAGAGAATATCTGGGAGAAGATGCCGTAGAACCGGACGGCGCCTTTGAACTGGAAAATTCCATCTGGAAGAATACCAAAGCAAGCGGCACCCTGAAAAAAGAATATCAGCAGTACGTACAGGAGCACTTTGATGCTGCTTCCGATAACGTAAAGCCTGAAAAGATCACAGATGCCGTGAACAACTGGATCAATGACAAGACCCACGGCATGATCCCCCAGATCGCAGGGGACCTCTCCTATGCGGATCTGGTACTGGTAAACACCTTATACCTGCGCTCCTCCTGGTTAAACAGCTTCTATGAATGGTCCACAAAACCGGATCATTTTAAAACCTTAAAGGGTGACCTGGTGCAAAAAGACTTCATGCAGCAGCAAAACAAATTCCGTTTCTATGAGGATGCCGACGGTAAATTCGTGGTTCTTCCCATGGCCGGCGGGATCCGGGCGGTCTTTATCCTGGGAAAGGTCACCGATCTGATGACCAAGCTTAACACCGCTTCGTTTGAAGAAGTGGATGTAAGGCTACCCAAATTTGAGACCGAGACCTCCTTTTCCCAGAACGAGCTCATCGCCTTCTGCATGGCCAGAGGCGCTAAGCTGGCATTCTCCGATAAAGCGGACTTTTCTCTCATGAGCGATGACATGTCGCTTGGCATCTCCGATATCATCCAGAAGACCAAGATCAAGGTGGAGGAAGACGGCATCGAAGCGGCCGCCGCTACTGCCATTGTGATGACGGAGACCTCTCTGGAGATGGACGAGCCGGAAGTAAAGGAATTCTATGCAGATGAACCCTTCCGGTACATGCTCCTCACCGATGATGCTGCTCCGGAGATCCTCTTCTACGGCCAGCTGGTCGAATGAGAACGATTACAAAAAAGGGATGACGCTTTTTGTCATCCCTTTTTTATGTGAATCGATTGATTTGCTATCTGTCTTACCTTTCGATCCGGAACGCATAAAATTCCCCGGGCTCTACGATCACATCGCATACCCGCTCATGGATCTTCTGAAAATCGGAAGCTACAACCTGCTCTCGCAGTTCCAGTTCCTTCTCCTTTTCTCTGCTGCGGGGAATGTTAAACCGGATCAGCTTCGCCTCTTTGTCCCGGATATGAATGGTCGCATGGACGGGGTGCGCCTGCCCTGTTACATGGGCATACAGGACCATCACACCGTTGTCATACTGGAAAAGCGATACATTGGGCGCCGTTACATAGACGCCTCCATAGTTCATCACAGCCTTGATGCTGTCGAAGGCCCAGGCCGGGATCCGGGATAAGTCCGAAGGATTCTCCGGTGTATTGATCAGATACAGCCGTCCTTTTCCATAGGTATCCTTTAAGAACAGCGTAGTATGATACTCTCCTTCTCCGCCGTTTAACAAGGACCAGGACAGGTTGTTGGACTGCTGCACATCTGCAAACCGGATGGGCGCAGCGTTTTCCAGATAGCCTGCAGGATCATCGGTCTGATAATACCGGGTCACATCCAGGGTTCTGCCGGTCAGATAGGCACTGCTCAGTTCCTTCCACTGCTCCCCTGGCGCGGAACGCATAAATCCGGTGGTTACGAAAATGTTGCCTCCATTTCGCAGGAAATCCTGCATTTTACCCCACACCGCGGTATCAAAAAGCGCACTTTCCGTCAAAAGAACGCTTCCCTCTTCCGGGAAAAAGGGTGTGGGCTGTAAGGCAAAGCCCTGCATGCCCAGGTAGTCTTCCAGATGATTTTCTCCTTCGGATGCATAGGGAATATAGGCAGGGATCCCCACCGGTTTTCCTGCCTGATCCAGGATCTGATCAATCCTGGAAAACTGCAGTCCAAGCGGGGTAACCAGCTTATTATCGATGAGATCCGACCACTGGAACATGGTGATCTCTTCCGGTCTTGCAAAGGCAGACAGATAGCCCTGTTCCAGGTAGTCATCCACCGGCCAGCACTGATAGGTATCAAACCAGGTGCCCTGATTTTTGCCGCCGGAAGCTGCATCCATCCACCGTACCAGAGAATAGCTGAGATACGTAGGCAGATGCTGATCCTGATAAGCGGTGGAACGGGTTTCCGTTCCGGTATAGACTTTGTCGAAGATATCCTTCTCCACATCCGGACGATATCCGGTAGCATGGTAGGATTCCCTCCAGTTGGGGAACTTGATGATCATCTTCACATTGGGATTGATCTTTCTGGCCGGTCCTACCACCAGATTTTCCGACACATCCTTCATCAGTTCCTTACGGAATTCCACCCAGGAACGGTCCCCCTTTGCCTTCAGGCAATCCTCACAGGTACAGTTGGTAAAGTAGAAATCATCCAGGATCACCTCATCAAACTGCTCTGCACAGTATTCGGAGACCTTTCGGATGTAATCCCGCATTTTGGGATTGGTATAACAGAAGGTACCAAAAAGGCGCTGACGCTTTGCATCGCTTTCGTCCAGATCCGGCACAACGGTGGTAAAGCCGCCGGATACTTCCACGCCTCTGCTCTTGAAGAAGTTTTTGATCTCCCACATCTTGTTCTTATCAACCCAGCAGCCACCGCGGTAGGGCTCCAGATAAACCTTGTCCAGACCGATGTACTTTTCGATGAAATCATAGTCCCGGATCAGCTGATCCATTTCGATCTTGTCCAGGACCTGCGCCACGCAGTACACCGTTGTCTTAAAGTTATGAAAGTGTCCCATATTGTACCTCCTTCAAAAGGTTCTTTTTTTGCTCTTTATAATAGGCATAGGCATTGATAAGCAGTGCCCCGATCCAGGCACCGATCTCTGCATATGCAGTCGCCGGAAATCCAAGTCTGCCGATGAAAAAAGAGATCACCCAGATCCGCAGGATCATCTCCACCACGCCGGAGATCATGGGCAGCATGGGTTTGCCCATACCCTGCACGCCGCTGCGCACCACAAACAGCACATCCACCAGGATCAGCAGCGCTCCGCAGCGGGGTAAAAACCGGCAGGCCAGTGCGATCTGTTCTTCGCCCGTCAGCAGGATGTTTGCCAGAAACCTTGGAAAAAAGACCATACAGGAGCCAAGAAGCACATAAGAAACAACCGAAATACCGGCGCAGACCCGAAAGCCCTGCCGGATCCGATCATATTCTCCTGCTCCGTAATTCTGGCTGGTGTAGGCACTCATGGCACTGCCTGCCGTTGCCGCAGGGTTCATGAACAGATTCAGATACTTGCTGCAGGCAGCATAAGCTGCCGTATAGACCACACCGTAGCCGTTTACGAAATACTGCACCACCATACAGCCTACGGCGGTAATGGAATTCATAAAGGCCATGGGCAGGCCGTTCTTTAACAGATCCGTAAACACAGATCGTTCATTGATAAAGTGGTCTTTGCTTAAATGCAGGATCTCCATCTTCCGAAGCTTGTCGATACAGATCCACGCAGAAATAACCTGGGCGATCACAGTGGCAATGGCCACACCTTCTACACCGGTCTTCATCACAAAGATGAAGAAAGCATTGAGGGAAACATTCAGGATTGAAGAAACAATGATAGCGTGTAGCGGCGTTCTGCTGTCTCCCAGAGAGCGAAGGATCGCCGCAGAAATATTATAACAGATGCCGGTAGCCAGACCGCCGAATACGATATACCCATACCGGAGGCTGTCCCCCAGGATCAGGGGATCGGTACGCATACCTTTCAGCGCATAGGGCAGGATCACCACACTGAATACCGAGAGTAACACCGATAAAACAATGCCCAATTCGATCACCGCTGCCAGACGGTGTCGCAGAGCTTCATAGTCTCTGGCGCCGTAGCTGTGGGCAATGAGGACACCAAAACCGTTTGCCAGGCCGAAGGAAAAGCCCACGATGAGGAAAAACAGGGAGCCCATGTTTCCCACTGCCGCCAGGGCATTGTCCCCCAGACCCTTTCCCACGATCCAGGTATCCGTAAAGTTGTACAGTTGCTGCAACATGCTGGTTATGAGCAGTGGCCAATAAAAGGTCAAAATAAGCTTCAGGGGACTCCCCTGGGTAAAATCGGTTTCTGCGGTGCGTTTCACCGTTTTTCTTACTTCCATCTTACAAATCTGTCCTTTGGTTCCAATATAGATTCATTTATTCTAATCGTTTCCTTCTGTAATGAGAATCATATATTTGTTGTGTTTTGCCCGTTTTTTGTTATGATTAGCCTATGGAGAAGATTACAAACGAAACCATCCATTTTAATAGTCTTTCCACCATTTTTGTGACAGATTCCGAGGGTCCCGAGTCCTATCCTCTGCACTGGCATAATGCGGCGGAATTCACCCTGGCCTTAAAGGACGACTGTCACTATCAGGTCAATGAAACCGGCTACGAGCTGCACAAAGGGGACATCCTGCTGGTATGGCCCCAGCAGATCCATGCTACCGTAAAGGTTCCCAAAGACGGAGCGCTGTTTATCCAGTTTCCGGCTTCCCTGATCGAGAATCATCTGGATCTGGTCTCCATCTCCCGTCTTCTCTCCAGACAGATCCTGATCTGTGCGGACAAAAATCCGTCACTTGCCCGTTTCATTTCCAAGCGGATCCTGGAAATCAAAAAGATACACAACACAGCGGATCCCTTAAGTGAAACCCGCTGTAAATTGTGTATCTATGAGATCCTGCTAAAAGTCAGCGAACATGCCTTGAAAAACGTATCCGACGAACCCCGTTCCATGCCCTCCTATGATTCCGGCTGGAACTATATCCGGGCTGCCTGCACCTATATCGTGGAAAATTCCACGGAACATCTGACCCAGTCAGACGTAGCATCCCAGGTAGGGCTGAGCGTTTTTTATTTTTCCAAGCTGTTCAAGCAGTATATGCACATGTCATTTCCCGCTTATCTGTCCCACATCCGGGTCAAAAACGCGGCCTCTCTTCTTCTGGACTTTGACAGGCCCATTACGGAATGTGCCTTTTTATCCGGTTTTCAGTCTACCACCGCCTTTAACAAGGCGTTTCACGAGATCACCGGTTATTCTCCCAGAGACTACCGGAAAATGTACCGGCAAACTTCTCCGGAAGGATCAACGCATCCGGAAGGTTAACAAGGTCCCCGGTAGGAGATCCGTAAAAAGCATGGATCAGGGTATGTTCTCCTTTTTCCAGGCTCTCCCGGACATAGGGAATAATGGTAAGGGGCGCCATCAGATTGGTATTGGGAAAAGCCCGGATAAAACAGGTCTCCCCTGTTTTACTCTTTGCCCCCACACTTCCCCAGTCGGCAGATAAGAAGCAGCCGCCTTCTGTGATAACGGGATGCTGATAGGCCAGTGTCCTGAAATGCTCCTCCCGATAGGGGGTATCCGGCCCTTCCAAAGACAGAGCAAAACCGCCGTCTGCCGTATCGATGGCAAACTCGGTCCGGACCTTGTGGATCCGGATATGCCAGCCCTTTCCCTGGGGGATCATGTAGGTTTCGATCTCCACCCCCTCCATGGGGCTCGTCTTCATATGCACCCATTCTTCCCCTGCTTCGTAGAAACTGCAGGCAGGGATCCTGTAGTCTTCTTCCCCTCTTCTGCTGATCACAAAGCAATTGTCAAACGCTCCGTCCTCCAGGCCAAAACCTCTTTGCACGCTGAAGCCGAATCGGTTGGAATACACCAGTTTCCGGTATTTGGCATTGCAATTGCCATGTTCCATGCCGGCATGCTGCCCGGTGGGAAACATGGTCACGTGATCGATCCCCCGGATCCTGTCATGGCAAAGCAGCATATGCGGCGCTTTCAAACAGGTCTTTTCCGGGATCTGAAAAACCTTTTCCTCCCAGGTCCAGGCGATGGAATTATCCGGCAGGGCAAGAAGCAAAAAGGCTTTAAAGGACCAGTAGGGAGAGCCGGGGGCATTGTACTTTTCGCTCATGATCAGGTTTGGATACCCGTAGCCGATGGTGAGGATCCCATCCCCGTCCAGGATCGGTCTGGAAAACCAGGTGCGCAGATTCCCCAACAGCAGGTGCTTTGCTTCTCCCGTCAGGGTGTAGGTGCCCATCTTCTCTTCCGCAAACAAAAGAGCGGACCAGAAGGCGCTGTGGGCAAAACGGTAGGTCAGGCTCCTGCCAAAGGGAACCTCTGCCCCGTCCTCGGAAAACCAGGTTCCGAAGTCGATGGCAAAACGCCTTGCTCTGCTGAGAAGCTTTTCCTTATACCCTTCGGAAAAGAAGGGGGCCGCTTCTCCTGCTACGTCTTCTCCCAGGGTAGGTGCCAGACTTGCCCAGATCAGACCATAGAAATGCATGGCAAAGGGAATATAGTAATCCATCTGCCCCGAATGTCCGTCAAAATACCAGCCGTCTTCCACATAGCAGTGCTCCACGATCCCGAAATCATCTGTCAGCTTCTCTTTGTCAAAGGGATACCCACGGCGGGCGAAGGTCATGTTGGCCAGGATCCGGAAAAACCGCCAATTGTTCCCATGTACCCCATGGGCATTGATCTGGGAAAGCCAGGCGATCACACGGTCTTTTTCTTCTGCCGTTAATGGCTCCCACAGCACATCCGGCGCCAGACTTAAAGAAACGCTGATCGCTGCGGTTTCCACCATCTTCTGATCATAATCCGTGATATCTCCCCAGTAGCCTGCACTTTTGGGATCTGTGCCGTTTCTAAGGCCTTCCAGATAGCGGCCTGCCCATTCCCGGATCTCCTCCTGCAGAGCAAATGAAAGGTTTGTATCCTTCGTGGCAAATAAGGGGCCCAATCCCCATAATACTCTGGCCCAGCCTTCCATACGGGCCGAAGCTTCTCCGTAGTGCGCTGCCGTATCGCCGATGTGCAGCATACTGTTTTCCGGATTGTAATAGGGTTTCAAGGGCCGGATCAGATCCAGCAGGCCCCGGACCATATCTTCCCGACAGATCCATGGATTTTCCCTTATATTCCGGGACAGATCCTCTGTCTCCCAAAAACATTCCCTGATGTCGTCCATTGCTGTCCTCCTTACCAAAATCGAATAAGATCTTTCTGCAGTCTAAGTAATGCTTCCAGGAAGAAATAATCTCCCCAGATCGTGCCGGTGCTTCCGTTGTCTCTGTGATACATGCCCTGGGTGAGTAGCACCGGAGAGTCTTTTTCCGGATAGAAGTAATGCTCGCACAGGGAAGATACGATGGCCCTTGCCTGCTTTCTGCAGGCCTCTTTTTCTGCCTGCTCCGGCAGATACTGTTCCAGTTCCAGAAGGCCGCAGGCCAGGATCGCTGCTGCAGATGTATCACGGATATCCGGTACGTCCTCATTAAAGGTAAGATCCCAGTAGGTCACCTGATCTTTTGGAAGTCTTTTCAAAAAGTAGTTTGCTGCCTTCCCGGAAACCTCCAGAAATTTCTCCTCTCTGGTATATCCGTAGGATAGCCCATAGCCATAGACGATCCACGCCTGGCCTCTTGCCCAGGTGGAACTGTCCCGAAAGCCCTGATGGGTCTGCCCCATCACAGCATGGCCATCCTTTGGATCCATGAGATAAGTATGAAAAGAGGAATGATCCTCCCGCACCAGGTAGGCAGCGGATGTCAGCGCATGCTGTTTTGCGGCTTCTCTATGCTGCGGCTTTGCGCTCCGGTACAGCAACGGCAGGTTTAACATGGTATCTGCGATGATCCGCACGTAAGGATTCCCCACATTCATTTCTCCCCAGGCCTGAATATACCTTCCCTGGGGATGATACCGCTCATAAAGGGTATCTGCAGCCTTTTGTGCGATGGCATAAGATCGCGTATCTCCCGTCAGCTTATGATCCGCCACGCAGGATAAGGTATAAAGGAAGCCCAGATCGTGGGACATGCCGATACGCTTTTCCAGGCGGTTTTCAAAGCTGTCCAGGTAAGCTTCCCGATCTGCCAGAAAGGTTGTATCTCCTGTAAAGGCATAGGCTAAATACATCTCTCCCGGAAAGAAGGAAGAGGTCCACAGGTTGTTTTCTTCCGCCTTATAGATAAGTTTTTCCCCTTCCCGCTCTGCATGTTCCATGGTCTGGGAAATATGGGGATACCGGCTGGTATATAAATGGTGGGTCCGTTCCAGTTTTTCCAGGATCTGCCCGGTAACGGTTTCATATAGTTTTTTCTCGTCCATTTTTTACTCCTTTACCGCTCCCACCATCACACCGGTGGCAAAATACTTTTGCAGGAAGGGATAGATGCACAGGATCGGAACGGTGGCAACCACAATGGTGGCGTATTTAATGGTGGCCGCTACGGATTCCTGATCCCCTGCTCCCACGCCGGTGGTCATACTGGTCGTGGAATTTTGCAGCAGGATCTCCCGCAATACCACCTGCAGGGGATAGCTTTCCCGGTTTCTTAAAATGGTGGATGCCCAGAACCAGGAGTTCCAGATGCCCACGCCGTAGTACAGCACCATGACTGCCAGGATCGCCTTGGACAACGGCAGGATTATGGAAAACAGGATCCGCACATGCCCTGCCCCGTCGATCTGCGCCGCTTCCGTAAGAGACTCCGGAATGGAGGCAAAGCTAGTGCGCAGGATGATCAGATTGTAGGTATTGATCATAAAGGGAATGATCAGGCCCATGAGGGTATCCGTCAGGTGCAGATGCTTCAGGGTCAGGTAAAAGGGGATCATTCCGCCGGAAAAGAACATGGTAAAGGTGATGAGCATCATCAGCAGGTTCCGCCACATGACCCGTTTCCGGGACAGGACATACGCTGCCACGGAGGTCATGATGATCTGGCAGAAAACACCCACCACCAGCAGAAACAGGGTATTTAAGTAGCCCCGCAGGATCATGGGATTCTTAAACACCTTGGCATAGGCGGAGGTGCTAAAGCCCTGGGGTTTTAACAGCAGACCGCTGTGCTGGGTCAAAAGGCCGCTTTCGCTGAAGGACGCAAAGATCACATACAGCATGGGATACAGACAGATCCCTGCCAATGCGGCCAGAAGGATATAATTGACAACGGAAAAGGTACGGTCCCCCCATCCGCGTTTAATGGTTCTCGTATTCATTGTTTTCTCCAATCTCCTACCACAAACTGCGCTCGGTGAGTTTTCGACTGATGGTATTGGCAACCAGCAGCAGGATCAGGTTGATCACGGAATTAAACAGACCGATGGCCGTGGAATAACTCCAGCCCTGCTCCAGAAGACCCACACGATACACGTAGGAAGAAATGATGTCTGCTGTTTCGTAGGTCGAGGGATTGTACAGCAGGATGGTCTTTTCATATCCGATGCTCAGAAGAGAGCCCATACGCAGGATCAGCATGATCACTATGGTGGGCGTGATCGCCGGCAAGGTCACATGGATCAGTTTCCGGAAACGTCCGGCGCCATCCACTTCCGCCGCTTCATACAGCTGCTGATCCACACCGGAGATCGCCGACAGATAGATGATGGATCCCCATCCGATCTGTTGCCAGATGTCCGATGCCACGTAGATGGTCCGATACAGCGAGGGATCCTGCAGCAGCGGATGCTTTTCTCCCCCAAAAAAGGCAATGATCTGGTTAAACAGACCGGTGCTCATGGAAAAGTCCGTGATCATACCTGCCACCACGATGATGGAGATGAAATGGGGCAGATAGGAAATGGTCTGTACCACCTTCTTAAAGGGCAGGCGCTTTACTTCGTTTAATAACAGCGCCAGGATGATGGGTGCCGGAAACCCGAAGGCCAGACAGTAAAGGCTAAGCAGGACGGTGTTTTTCATCAGTCGCCCGAAAAAGGGACTGGAGAAAAAACGGGTAAACTGGGCAAAGCCCACCCAGGGACTGTCCATAAAGCCAAGCCCCGGCTTATATTCCTTGAATGCGATCAGGGCGCCGTACATGGGCCGATAGGCAAACAAGGCGTAAAAGACGATCATGGGAACCGCCAGCAGATACAGGCTCCAGTTCCGCTTCCAATCTTTTACAAATCGCTTCTTAAAAGAACCGTTTGCTTTCATATATCCTCCAAAAAAAGGGTCTGCCTTTTTCCAAAAGCAGACCCCCGTTTGTAACTTTATTATCTTTCGTTGTAACGCTTCAGTGCTGCATTTTCAATTTCAAGTGCACGATCCAGGCCCATCTGGTTGATGGTGGATACGTAGGTATCAAAGGTGCTCAGATCTTCGGTTCCCAGGATGTACTTAATAGTCATCTCGTCACGGTAGGTGCTGATCTCGTTCATGATCGCGGAGAACTGATCGCTCTCATCGGAGGTAGGGGTGATGGGCGGCAGCTTATGGCTCTTGCCGTCGTTATCGCTCCATACAGCGTTGGATGCCTTCTGTCCGTCATAGGTATAGTACTGACGCAGGTAACGGATATCCTGTACGAAGGGTCCGTTGTAGTTGCCGCGGATGTAGGCACTCATTGCCTGTGCAACCGGCAGTCCGTCGGGATTGCTTAAGATCTGATCGGTATAAACGGGCTCGCCGTCTACAAGCGTATAGGATTCTCCTTCAATACCGAAGTTGTAGAACATGTGACCTTCTTCGCTGTAAGCCCAATCCAGTAATCTGGCAGCTGCTTCCACATTTTTGCAGGATCTGGTAATGGCAACACCACCCTGATTGGGAACAGCATTGTCGATCTGTCCCATGTTTGCCTTATCTCCTTTGTTCAAAGTAGGAACCGGTGCAGGAGAAAGTGCGTAGTTCGGGTCCGTTGCAATGGCTGCTGTGGTCCATACGCCCATACGACTTCCGGCCCAGCCAATGGAAGCTCCACTGGTTCCGTTGGTCATCTTGGCGCTGACCTGATCAAACTGCTGGGTCGCGATATCGGGATCGATCAGGCCCTCTTCATACCACTGATGCATGGTCTCCAGATACTGTCGGTAGCCGTCTTCTACGGCACCGTAGTGTACCTGTCCGTCAGAGCCTAAATAGAAGTTTCTGCAGGCATCAAAGGCATAGCAGAACGGGTTGTCATCGGTCAGAGAGCCCATGGTGTACTCATAGGAGAAAGGAGCCTCTGCGCCCTTCTTTTCCTTAAACTGGGTCAGTACCTCATGCCATTCATCCATGGTGGTAGGTACTTCCAGGCCCAGATCATCCAGCCAGTCCTGTCTTACCATCAGACCTAAGGTAACCCGCAGCTGCTCATCGCCACGGATGAAGGGGAACATATAATAGTGCCCTTCATCGGTCTTTACCATACGGTCAATGTCGGGGTTAGCTTCCAGATAAGCCTTCAGGTTCGGGCAATACTGATCGATGATATCCGACAGTTCATAAATGTAACCGTCTGTGATCGCCTTCTCAGGGCCACCGGTGTAGTTCATCCAGTGGTACTCCAAAAGATCCGGCAGATCGCCGTCTGCCAGCATCAGGTTAAACTGCTCTTCGCCCTGTCCCGTGGGGGGATGCTGGAAGTCGATCTGAATACCGGTATGTTCCATTAAACCTTTTCCAAAAGGTGTGTCCCCTAAGTTTGCATAGTTTGCTGCTACGTTATTGTTCAGATCGCACCAGTAGGTCACGGTCACGTCCGTATCCATTGGATAGGTAAATTCCTGTGCTCCTGCTTCTTCCGTTGCACCGTCTGCCTGTGCAGCTGCCGGTGTCTTATCGTTTTCCAATGTAGTAGCGTCTGTTGTTTCCGCTGCAGCTCCGCAGCCGGTTAAGGTGGTCCCCAGCATGACGGTTGTTAATAACGCAGCCATCCCCGCCTTGGTAATACTTTTTTTCATTTTAAAGAACATCCTCCTTAATAAAAACGATTTTACTTTTCCCCAAACAGCAACCGGCGCCTGGCTGCCTTCGGTTCGTTTTATCTGTTCCAAAGTATAGCCATTCGCGCCGGCCTTAAGATAGAGCAAAAATGCAAAATCCGTTTTTAAAAACGCAAGTGTTTCGATTTTGAAAATCCTGTTTACTTTTTCAAAATGCCTAAGAAATATCCCACGAAATCGCCAGTTCCAAGGAATTATGAAAAAGAATTCTCCCTAAACTGCCCCGGGGTGATTCCCACATTTTTCTTAAAGGTCCGGATCAAAGCGGCACTGTCCCGGAAACCTGCCTGCTCTGCCACCTCTGCTATAGTATGCTCCTCCAGCAGAAGTTTCTTGGCTGCTTCCGTTCGCACTTCGGAAATATAAGCCAGTAAACTCTTGCCGGTTTCCTTTTTAAACAGTCCGGACAGATAGGATGGTGTGATATCAAAGTGAAGGGCCGCCTGAGAAATGTTCAGATCCGGATCCCGGTAATGGCTGTCAATGTATTCAACAACCTCCCGGCAGAATTTCTCTCCTGCCCGCTTTTCATTCTTTTTATCCTTTACCTGGGCGGTGATGGTGGATAACAGCCCAAAGAGGTGTTCTTCCAGATGCTTGTCCGCATTATCGCGGATTGCAATGAGATCCTCATCGGAAAAGCCGTCAATGCCGGAAAGTTTCCCGCCTCTTATGATGTCCAGCGCCAGTTCCATGTACAGATACCGTCTGGCTCCCTGGGTGATTCCCTGCTGGTCTGTGTTGGTCTGGATGATCTCCTCGATGATCGCCCGGGCACTGTCCTCATTTCCCACGCTGACATACTGGATCAGCAGGCTCTCTGCCTCCGTGGACAGGGCATAATTGCCTCGTTTATCGCAGATCTCTCCGTAGAATACGATCTCGCTCCGTTCGGCATCTCCTCCGGCAAATTCGATGGCTTCCTTTGCCTCCAGATAGGCCAGATGGATGCCTTCCGGTTCCTTATGAAGGGTTCCGACGGACGCATGTAAGCCCAGATGCAGATTTTCTTCTATGATCTCCTGCACCTTGCGGATATCCGCACTCAGTGTCCCCATCCAGTCATCCTGTGCATTCTGCATTCCGTTTCGGATATCATCCCCGTCCTGCCCATCGCTGTGTCCATCATTTTGTCCATCTCTTTGTCCCCGCTCTGCCTGGTATAAATCTCTGCGCAGCGTCACAATGGATGCACATCCAAAGCCTTCCGTTGTGGACATCACGCCAAAATGGGCTCCTGCGATCTCTTCAAATATATTGATCACCACGCTCTTTAAGAGGTCCGATTGTTTCTCCTGCTCCTCCGGGTAGGGACTTTGGAGATCAAAATAGGGATCGTCAAACAGCACCACCGTATAGCCCAGGCCATCCTGCAGGCTGTCTTCCCCGTATACACCGTTTCCGCTTAACAGGGAAAAGACCCGTAGATTGCGGATTGCCTGAGAATTGCGGTACAAGGCATGGTTCATGGTCTTGCTCTCGTGATACAGGTCGCTGACCCGATCCTCCAGAAGCTGGTATTCGTTTCCTCCATCCAGAGGGGATGTCTTACCCTTATCCGTCAGTTCCAGCAGGTTCTTAATGGGATTGTAGTTTCGCCTACTCATACGCACTGCCAGGAAAATGCCCAGAATCGTACACAGCAATAGTCCCAGCATGGTACGGATCTGAATGGTAGATGCGCTCTTTTTATACAAAGCGGTAGAGATCCGGTAGGCATAGTTCCAGTTGATGACAGAAGACGGTTTGGAAATCGTCTCCCAATGGGCTGTATCCCCCGGGGGAACATCCCCGGTGGATGCCAGAACCTTCCCATCCTCATCCGACACGACAAAGACCGTTTCCTCTCCTGCCGACAGGTGCTGCATGAGAGATGCCTTATCCACCTGGATCACGATCCGGGCCGTACTGTGCCCCAGCCCGGTATCCAGCGTCTTTTTATGAAACAGGATCTTTTCCCGGCCGTCCTGCAGGGTGACCAGGCATACGGTCCGGTTTGCATTCAGTTCATCCAGAAAATGGGACAGCTGCGCTTCGGGATCTGCCCCTTCCGCAAAAGACGTGCCATATTCTCCCAGGTACAACTGGCAGAACAGATCATGGTTCATTAACCCCTTTATACTCAGCACTTCATCGCATTCCGTAAAGATCACATAGATATCTTCAATCCCCGGATGGCTCATCACCAGTTTCTGCAGGCGGTTGTTCAGGGAGATGCTCCAGAACTGCCCATCTGCAGAGAAGGCCCCTTTCTGAGAAGAAAGACGCTGTACGTCCTCATCTCCCAACAACTGACTGATGATGGCCTGGGCTTCCCTTACCTGACTGTCCAGTTCCAGGGCGATCTGATCCAGTGCAGCTTTGTACACCGCTCTGGAGGTTTTCTGGATCTCGCCGTAGGCACTGTGGTACAGATACACACCCATGAGGATGGGCACCAGCAGGACACACAGATAGGACAAAAACCAGGTATACAAGATGGATCGTTTGTGTTTCGTGATTCTCTTAAACATAGGATTTACGCATATAAAAACGTTTTTATCAGTTGCTATTAAAATACCACAGATCCTCCCAAATAAAAAGGGGAACCTGTGGTCGCGCATTGTTCGGGATCAGTTTTTCTTTGCAAAATAAGCTACTGCTACGGCTCCGGGACCCACATGGGTTCCTACCACCGAACAGATCTGAGACAGATTCAGTTGCTTTACCTGATCTTCCCAGATACAGCGGCTGTCCTCGATGTACTGTAAAAGCAGGGCATCGCTGGTGCCGGAATACCCCAGCAGCACCGGCAGATCGAAGTCCACTGCCTTTTCCTTAATCTGCCGGATCAGGAAGTTATTGGCTTTTCGCGTTCCCCGGGCTTTTCCAAGGATCTGGATCTCTCCGTCCAGGACCGTTACCACGGGCTTTATGTTCAGTACATCTCCGATGGTCGCTTTTGCCTTGGAAATGCGACCGCCTCGCTTTAAATATTCCAGCGTATCCAGCATCGCTAACAGGATGATCTCGTTTTTCTTTTCTTCCAGCTCTGTTGACAGTTCCTCCAGACCTGCCCCTTCTTCGGCACGTTTTAAGGCATACTCTGCCAGGATACCGGTTCCCACTGCTACACTTTTGGAATCCACCACGCGGATCTCCGGATACTCCGATGCCGCAATACAGGCGCTCTGGTAGGTTCCGGACAAGGTAGAGGAAACCGTAATGACGATTGCCTCCTCTCCTGCCTTCCGCACTTCTTCGTAGTATTCTTCAAAGGTTGCGGGAGAAGCCTGGCTGGTCTTTGGCAGTTCATCTCCCTCTCCGGTTTCCAGTTTCTCATAAAATTCGTTACGGCTGATGTCTATGCCATCCAGGTATTCCTTCTCTCCGAAGGATACGATCAGTGGCACGATGGTGAAACGATCCTTTAATTCTTCTGCTATATCGGTAGTGGAATCTAAGATGATCCGAAGGTTCTTACTCATTTTGCATGCTCCTTTTTCTGATAATGATCAACATGCAAAATGTAGCACGACGGCCCTTCCAGCGTCATCCTGCAGAAATGGATATGTGTCTAAATTTAGACATATGTTCAATAACGTATGATGGTTCGATCTACAAAGAACCATAGGGGACAAAGACGCGCTTAGAGATGCTCTGTCATGTTGTTCCTCGCCACTTACAATTTCACATCAATGCTGGGTGCCATATGTTTCATCATATCCTTCAGATAATCCATATCCGCCTTGGCGATGGCCTTGTTCTCCGATGCGCGGTGCTTGATCTTCAGCTGTTCCAGATCTTCTTTGCTCATATGTGGATCCACTACTTCCATGGTTTCCAGCATATCCATGGTTTCTTCCAGTTCTTCCAGAAGATCTTCGCCGAATTCGGAAACCAGCTCGTTGTATTCCTGTAAGAGCTTATCCGCATTGGGGGATTGGTTTTCTTCGGTAAATTCTGCCATATCGCTGATCATCTCTTCCCGCTCGTCAAAGACCTCGTCTTCTTTTTGCGCGATCAGATCCTCTGCATGCTCCGTCACCGCGCTCTGCAGGTTCTGCGCGGCTTCCTCCATGCGTTCCGTCTGCTCATCCAGCTTCCGGGTATGCTCGATCATCTCCTCTATTTCCAGATGATGCTTCTTCTTCCGTGCCACCATCTCCATCCGCTTGGCATGGGTCAGAGCGATCTGCAGTTCTTCTGGATCGCCGCTTCCGGAAGAGATCTTTCGCTTTACTTCCGCTACTTTCCGTTTTGCAGCCAGAACGGCCTGTCCCGCACTGACACTGGTCTTGGCCCGCTGGATCTTCGTAGCCACTTCCTTGTAATTGTACTGGGTTTCTTCGGGGAGCTCTTCTTCCTCCTCCGGATTTGCCCCATAAAGATCCAGAAAGCCCTTTTCCTTATCCGCAGACAGGGCGGAAAAGACCTTCTGCTGATAATGGGCCATCAATCCCTGTTCCTGCTCCTCTTCTTCCGAAAGGAAGGGATTTACAAAGGTCTTTTTATGCTTGTCCAGTTTTCGCAGAAGAGACTTGGTCTGCTTGGTCTTCGCCACACCGGCGGTGTCCTGGACGTTGTTTTTCTGCAGATTGTTTTTGGCTGAAACAGTAGACGCACTGATGGTCTGCCTACTCTTTGCAGCATACAGACTACCGGCAGAAAGTGCATTCTGTGCAGGGTATGATACCCCTCCCGAACCGATCATTGCCCGTTACCTCCCTGTAAACGACAAAAAAGAAATCCGTTTCCCTCATAAAAGGCTATTCCGCCTTATCTCATTCTTTATATCGTCAAAAAGAGCCCGGCACTTTAGCCGGGCTCATACACCGTGTCTTCTTCGTAAATAGGATCGTCACAAAAGCAGGATCTACTGCAGCTTGAACCGCTGTACCATCTTCAGAAGTTTATCCGCCGTGATCTGCTGCTTGGTTGCCATATCCGCCACGGAATCAACCGCCTGGGAAACACTGTCCACAGATTCGGTCACATCCGAAGAACGGGTAGAGGTTTCCTGGGTGGATTCTGCAATGTTATTGACGGCATCGTTTACTTCATCCATGGAGCAACGGATATTCTCCGTCATACTGTCGATCTGGGAAGCCAGGTCTCCGAACAGTGCCGCATCATCCCCATACTGACGTCCGATCTCCACAAAGTTCTTGTAATCCGGGGTAACGGTTTCCGTTACGAACTCCAACAGCTTACCGGAACTGCTGCTCAGATCGCTGAAGGCTTCTTCGATGGAAACGATGGTTACCTGGATCTGCTGTACTGCATCGGCAGTTTCCGTTGCCAGCTTATTGATCTCAGAAGCTACCACTGCAAAGCCTCTTCCGGCTTCTCCTGCACGGGCAGCCTCAATGGAAGCGTTCAAGGACAACAGGTTGATCTGTTCTGCGATATTGGAAATGGCTGTAGCCAGATTGCCGATCTCATGGACGACTTCTGCCTTATTCCCTGCTGCTTCCACTTCTGCACTACGCTGACTGGCAATGCTGATAGCGGCATCGTGGCTCTTTAAGCTGCTTTCCTGGATCTCTTTGGCTCTTGCCTTGATCCGGGCAACTTCCTGTGCCGTCTGCTCTGTTTCCTGGGCCAGTCTTTGTACCGACGTATTGACCTCGGTCACGGAGGCACTTACCTGCTGCGTCGCAGCTCCGGTACTCATCATGGCATCGTTTACAATGCTCATATTTTCCTGAATCTTGGAAAACTCTGCATTCAGCTCTTCACTCATCGCACTGAGGGTAGAGGATGCATCGCTGATCTCCGCCGACTCATCGGAAATGCTCTGAATAATGTTCTTGTTGCTGGAATACATGTTATTCAGAGATTCGGACATCTGTCCTACCTCATCCTTGCTGTGGATCGAAAGAGGCTCTACGGTAAAGTCTCCTTTTGCCAGTTCATCGGAAAAGGCCGTTACGGCACTGAGCAGGCGGGTAATGCCGTTGATGATGAAAAAGATGGTCAGCGCACCTAAAATCAGGGCCACGATCAGGACCAGGATATTCACTGTCAGAAGACTCTTTACGTCTTCTCCCAGCTCTGCCTCCGTAATCTGCAGGATCAGTCTCCATTCCACTTCCGGAACCGTAGCAAAGAAGGTTCGGTACGCATCGGAACCGGCCGAATAAGAAGCGGAACCGGAAGAAGCTGCCAGTACCTTACTTCCCATAGCAGCCAGGGATGCATTGGGATCTGCTGTGATGTTCAACTCGGAAGCTGCCTTGGAAGGATCCTGGGCATACAGATAGGTACCGGAAGAAGTCGTCAGCATAGCGGATCCGGTCTTCCCCATGGTGATCGCCGCTGTGGCAGCCTCAATGGAAGAAAGCTCGATATCTACTGTGACACATCCCAGGTATTCGTTGTTGCTGTTAAAAAGCGGTGCGGAGCAGGTCGCCATGATGCAGTCGGAAGTAGGATCATAATAAGGGTCCGTGATCTCCGCATGTCCGGGTGCCATAGCTGCCGCGTTGGTGTAATATTCCTGAACAAAATAATCATACTCTGCATTGCTGTAATCCCAGGTCTCTACTACAGAGCCTCCGTCCTTGTACCAGTAGGGACCAATGTATTTCTCTGCAGGATCATAGACATAGGGTTCAAACCACAGGCCGCTTCCCAGGACCATATCATTATCACCGATAATGTCCACCAGCATGGTCTTCAGATCATCCAGTGTAGCGGATTGGTAAGTAGCGCTGACTGCTCTGGAAATATCCATGGCACTGCGTCTGACCTCCTGCAGCTGCCCGTCCATGGTATTGACCGCCGCTTCCAGCGTCTGCGAAGCGGTTGCCTCCACCTGTTTGGAAATAATGGCATTGCTGCGCACTGCGCTGATGATGGTCATAATGATCAGCGCCCCCGCAAACAGTGGCAGAATTCCCAGTAATATTTTTGCCTTGATGCTTCTTGTCATATGTTATACCTTCCCCTCTCCTGTGAATATTCAGAATATTGAATATTCTCCAGATTCCTCCTATACGTCAACCCACCGATTGTTAATATTGTCTGAAAATGGGTATGTTTCATTTTACACTGTCGGCATATTGTTCGTCAACAAAAAAGCTCCAAAGAATCCCTTCTTTGAAGCTTTTTTCAACCTTTATCTTATACTTTATCTTTTAAACGGTAGGAAGCTTTGCCAGGCTCTGTGCCAGTTCCTCATCGGTGGGGATGTAATCCTCCATCAAACCATCGTGGAATTTCTCATAGGCAACCATATCGAAATAGCCGGTACCGGTCAGACCAAATACGATGGTCTTCTCTTCGCCGGTCTCCTTGCACTTTAAAGCTTCATCAATGGCTACGCGGATGGCATGAGAGCTCTCGGGCGCGGGAAGGATACCTTCCACTCTGGCGAACTGCTCTGCAGCCTGGAATACCTCGGTCTGCTTTACGCTTCTTGCTTCCATCAGGCCATCATCGTACAGCTGGGACAGGGTAGAACTCATGCCGTGGTAACGCAGGCCGCCTGCATGGTTGGGTGCAGGGATGAAATCGGAACCCAGGGTGTACATCTTTGCCAGAGGGCAAACCCGACCGGTATCACAGAAGTCGTATGCATACTTACCTCTGGTAAAGCTGGGGCAGGATGCGGGCTCTACGGCAATGATCTGATAATCGGCTTCTCCTCTGAGCTTCTCACCCATAAACGGAGCGATCAGACCGCCTAAGTTGGAACCGCCGCCGGCACAGCCAATGATCATATCCGCCTTGACGCCGTACTTATCCAGAGCAGCCTTTGTCTCCAGACCGATCACGGACTGATGCAGCAGTACCTGATTTAACACACTGCCTAATACATAACGGTAACCGGGTGTTCCTACTGCTACTTCCACTGCTTCGGAGATCGCACAGCCAAGGCTGCCGGTGGTTCCGGGATGCTCTGCCAGGATCTTCTGCCCGATCTGAGTGGTGGTAGAAGGTGAAGGGGTTACGGATGCACCGTAGGTTCTCATCACCTCTCTGCGGAAGGGCTTCTGCTCATAGGAAACCTT
>JAILDL010000178.1 GCA_024689465.1 Lachnospiraceae bacterium | reverse complement strand
ACCTTGAAAGAGACAGATGCAGACGAAGAAGCGCGCATCGCCGAATACCTGAAGGATTCCAAAAGTACCGGTGCACTGAAGGAAAACCTGGCATTTCTTCTGGAAAAGATGCCCTTTACCTACTATCCGGTGGACTTCGATCTGATGAAGCTGATCAACGATGCCAAGTCCATCATTTTCGCAGAAGGCGGGATCATTATGGACATGCAGCCCCGCATGGACGATGATGCCGTGATGGTGCTGCCGCCCAATGATAAGCACCTTTCCGGAAATGTGATCCACTTACCGGCCATCCTTAAGGAGATCATGGACATGAGGGGATGCAAGGCAAAGCTGGAACAGCAGATGCCGGCCTTTCATAAAGAACTGGCCCGGTTCATGGCGTTGGATTACAGTACATTGTCCCTAAAGGAATGCGGAGAGACCTACCTTGCCATGGAGGATTACATCGCCCGCATGACCTACAGCCGGTTTAAATATGCCCTGTTTTCCAGCACGGTCAATAAGAGGAAACTGGAAAAAGCCCTTAAGAAGGTGGATCCTAAGCATACTGCCTTTGACCTGTACTGGAACCTGGACAATGAAACCTCCGTCATGGCGGAGGATGTACAGAAAGCGGCGAACATTTGCAGTGGTAATCCTGTCTGGAAGGAAGCGATCCAAAGGGGATGCACGTATGAGCAGCTGACGACACAGGATCCTGCCGCAAAGGAGGCCCTGGATTTCTTCTTTCAAAAGCACGGTTACAAGACGGATTATAACTGTTACTGCGTCATTGCAAAGTCCTTTTACGAAGATCCGGATCGTTTGATCCATCTGGTACGGCCACTTTTGGAACGTACCCATGGGAATGGCGGGGAGAATGAGCCTTCCGGGGAAGAAAAGGCGGATTTCGAAAAACTGATGGGACAGTTAAAACAGGCCGTGGGACCGAAGAAATATGCATCGCTCCGGGAGAAGATCGACATCTTCCGGTACATGCATGTGGTGCGGGAAGATTCCCAGATGATGTGGGAGACCTTGTTTTTCTATACCAAGAAGCTGCTGGCCCGTATGGGAGCGCTGGCTTTTGGCAACAGCGACTATATGCAGAACGTGGTTTTTCTGTTTACGGATGAGATCGATGCCTTATGTAAACGGGGAGCAGCATCCGGCGCAGAGGAAGAGAAGATCGCCCGCCGCAAGGAGAAACATCCTCTGGCAGAAAAAGTATGGGACCACGCCAAGCTGCTGGTATTTGAGGATACGGGAGATACATTAAAGGGAGTATCCGGCAGCGTGGGCGAAACCGTAGGCGAGGTGTGTGTGATCCGCGGGCCGGAAGAATTCTATAAGTTTAAGAAGGGGGATGTGCTGGTGTGCCAGCTGACCGATCCGGAATGGACCCCTCTGTTTTCGCTGGCATCCGCCGTGGTGGCAGATACCGGGGCAGCCTTATCCCATGCGGCCATTGTAGCCAGGGAATACGGGATTCCCGCCGTGCTGGGCGTGGGACTTGCCACAGCGAAATTTAAGGACGGTGACCGGATCCGGGTGGACGGTACGAAGGGCATCGTTTCCAAGGTTGGATCATTATAAAAGGAAATACAAAGTGCCTATGTAAGGAGGGATCCTTGCATGGGAATACAGAAATCGGAACGATGAATCAGACGAACCATAAAAAAGAAATGGAACATAAACCGGTGAGCAATACGAAAGAACAGGCGGCAGAAGCAAGGAGGCAGAAGATCCTTACGGCACCTTTGTTTCCTCTGCTGATCAAAATGGCCATCCCTACCATGGTGGGGATGATGGTGACCATGTTATATAACCTGACGGATACCTTCTGGATCGGCCTTCTGGGGGATAAAAGCATGACGGCGTCCATCGGCGTGGTGTTTGCCTTTGTATCCTTTGTCCAGGCCCTGGGGTTCTGGTTTGGCTACGGCAGCGGAAATACCATGTCCCGGCTTTTGGGTGGCAAGGAGGAAGAGGAAGCAAAGATCATCTCGTCCATGGGCGTAGTGCTTGCGGCAGGCTGTGGGGTGGCGATCATGGCAGTATGCCTGGTGCTTCTGGATCCGCTGGTGATACTCCTGGGCGGGGATGCCTCGGAGAGCCTTTACCTCTATACACGGGATTATCTGCGGATCATGCTCTTTACCATGCCCTTTTCCCTGTTTGCCACCACAGTGTATAATCAGCTGCGCCTTTGCGGCAATGTGAAGGATGCCATGGCGGGCCTGTTGGTGGGAATGCTGGGCAATATTTTGCTGGATCCTGTTTTCATCCTTGGCCTGCACATGGGGATCACCGGTGCCGGCGTGGCGACCCTTCTGGGAAATATCCTCAGTGCAGTGGTGATCACCTGGCTTTCCTTCCGCCACGGGAATATTCCGGTATCCTTCCGGCATTGCCGGTTCACAGGAAAACGGATCTACCATATCCTGGCCGGCGGGGCACCGAATTTTTCACGGCAGGGCATTACCAGCATTGCTTCCATCCTTCTTAACAATCTGGCAGCAGGCTACGGAGAGACGCTGATCGCGGCCCTTACGGTAGCAACCCGGGCCGGAGCCTTAGGATATATGTTGATGATCGGCTTCGGTCAGGGATTTCAGCCCATCTGTGCCATGAACTATGGAGCAAAGCAGTATGACCGGGTAAAGAAAGCTTTGCGGCTTACGGTGCTGGCAGGG
>JAILDL010000145.1 GCA_024689465.1 Lachnospiraceae bacterium | reverse complement strand
GCATAATCCTTCAGCCAGCTCTTTTCTTCCCGGCAGAACTTTTCAAAGGCTTTCCTCTGTTTGTCAAAAGCACCCGCTGCCCATTTTTTCTTCGGCTTTAAGGCATAGGGGCTGTTGTCGTAGGCTTTCTTTAACAGATCGAACCGGTTAAAATACAGCTTCTCGTAATCAATCTGGGTCTTATTTTTGCCGAAGGCTGCTGCCTGGGCATCCTTTTGCGTGATATAACCTGCATCAATAAACTCCTGCAGATCGATAAAGTAAGGATTTCCTGCAAAGGTAGAAAAAGACTGGTAGGGAGAATCCCCGTAGCCGGTCTGTCCCAGAGGCAGGATCTGCCAGTAGGTCTGGCCTGCCAGAGAGAGAAAATCCACAAATTCATAGGCTTCTTTGGAAAAACATCCGATCCCGTAGGGAGAAGGCAGGGATGCAACCGGAAGCAATACACCGCATTTTCGATCCATATAGATTCTTTCGCTCCTTTGTAGATGATAAGAATGATGTTTGTGCGTGTTTCTCTGATGAAATGATGTTTTCGTAAAGTTTCGGTAACGTTACCGGAACCTATGGTCATCGTATCATTATCCCCTGGAAATCACAAGCAATATCACGGATCTTTGGTAAACGTTTCCAAGAATCGCCCCTCCTGTTTGTGGAAAATTCCTGCTTTTTGTGTATAATTAGGGTGAAAGGCCATTCATTGGGGCATCGTTTCTTCGTTTGTTGTGCAACCGGATAAGGAGACCTCACATGCTCTATAACATCGATTTTGATATATGCTCCATCATCATTAACGTTATTGTTTTTATCTGCCTTCTGGTCATGAAGGATATGCACCGCCGGGAAAACAAGCTGTTTATGATCGTGATCCTGACCGGTCTTTTTTCTGCGGTCTTTGATATCATCTCTGCTCAGGCGATCTCCTCTTCTTCCAGAGACCAGCTTCTTCTGGCGGAGCTCTTTACCTATCTGTATCTGATGGTCCACAATGCCACTCCTTATATCTTCTGCATCTATGTCACCGTGATCTCCGGAACCTATTACAAGACGCCGAAATACCGGTATTTTCTCCTGGCGATCCCCCTGATCGTGGATTTTCTTTTGCTGCTTACCAATCCGTTTTCCAACAAGGTATTCTATTTCGATTCCGCCCTTGTGTACCACCGGGGCGATTTCATGAACTATATCTATGCCATCAGTTTCTTTTACATTTTCTTCTTCGTGATCCATATCATGCTGCATCTGCGCTCCATTCCCAGAAAGCGGGTTCTGATCCTGCTACTGTTCTTTATAGCCGGAGCGCTGACGGTCCTGTTCCAGTATTTCTTCCCCTATATCCTCATCGAACTCTTTGTGCAGTCCGTGGTCTATATCGCCATCATGTTAAATACCGACGACGAGCTGTCCATGATGGATACCTCTCTGGGAATCTATAACCGTTCCGCCTTTATCGCCAATACCCAAAAGCTCCTCCGCAGTAACAACACATTGGATGTCATCCTGATCAAGCTGACCAATATCACCAGCTACCGCACCCTTTTGGGATACGATCAGCTGGCCGCCATTTTATACGATATGACGCAATGGCTCAAGGAAAACTGCTCCCCCGTTTCCCTCTATACCATCGGATACGGTGTGTTTGCCATGGAACTTTACGATGATGATTTCCGGGATCAGCTGGATTCCTATATGAATACGCTGATGGATTATTTCTCCGAGTCCTTTAATTATAAGGATATCAATATTTCCTTCGAAACCCAGCTGCTGGCGATCCATATGCCTTCTGACTTGGAGCGCCTGGAGGACCTTCTGACTGTAGCCGACCAGGAGATCACCATCAATCAGCCACTCAGCCTGTTATCCGGCAAGGACCTGGATCCCATCAAGCGTTCCATCTCCGTGGATCATGCGGTACGGGATGCCATGATGAACGACCGGTTTCAGGTATATTTCCAGCCCATCTATGAATTCCGCTCCGGTGCCTACCACAGTGCGGAAGCTCTGGCCCGTCTGGAAGACCCCATCCTTGGAAGCATCCCTCCCGGAGAATTTATCCGCGTAGCGGAAAAGAACGGCACCATCCTGCAGATCGGTGAGCTCCTGTTTGAACAGCTGTGCAGCTATATTTCCAAAAACCATCTGTCCACCCTGGGCGTTGATTATGTATCCTTTAATCTTTCCTCTGTCCAATGTATGCAAAAGGATCTGACAGACCGGTTGTGGACCATTTTAAATAAATACGGTGTTCCCGCCTATTTCATCAATCTGGAGATCCCGGAGGCTTCCGCCATGGAAAATGTGGAAGCCATGCGCTATACCATTGAAGATCTGCGCAAGATCGGCTTTTCCATTTCCCTGGATGATTTCGGGACCAGCAATTCCAATGTCTCGGGCTTCTATGACTTTTCCTTTGATGTGGTGAAGATCGATAAGCAGATCCTCTGGAACGGCGATATGAACGATGACGGCAATCTGATCCTGTCCAACTGTATCACCCTGGGCAAGCGTATGAGTCAGTCCATCGTTGTGGAAGGCGTGGAGACCGAAGCCCAGAAGGAAAAGCTTCGGAAGCTTGGCTGTGATTTCTGTCAGGGCTTTTTATTCGGACAGCCTCTGCCCGGAGATGCTTTCCTGCGCTTCCTGCGGGAAAATAACTTCCGCTCTTCTCTTTAAAAAAAACCGTTGACACCTATGGGAAGAGGGAGTATATTTTAATCAAACATATGAACACTTGCTCATATGTTAAACAAAATATATTCCTCATGCAAAGGAGAACGCATATGAAAAAGACTTATAAGATCGACGTTGACTGTGCAAACTGCGCAAACAAGATGGAGCAGGCTGCAAAGGACACCAAAGGTGTAAAGGATGCAACCGTCAGCTTTATGACCCTTAAGATGACCGTTGAATTTGAAGAGGGTGCGGATGTAGATGCCACCATGAAGGAAGTTCTGAAAAACTGCAAGAAGGTAGAAGACGACTGCGAGATCTTTTTAAAGTGATGGTCAGGTAGTGTGTATGAATAAGAAGCAAAAGAAAGTTCTGATCCGTATCATCATCTCCGCGGTTTTGATGATCTCTCTTCATTTTATCCCCGTAACCGGCTATGTCCGTTTCGGACTGTACATGATCCCGTATCTGATCATCGGTTACGATATCCTGAAAAAAGCCTGGAAGGGCATTTTAAACCGCCAGGTATTTGATGAGAATTTCCTGATGGCGGTCGCTACCGTCGGTGCTGTTGCCCTGGGAGAATACCAGGAAGGCGTCGCCGTTATGCTCTTCTATCAGATCGGCGAGCTCTTCCAGAGTTACGCCGTTGGAAAGAGCCGTCGCAACATCAGTGACCTGATGGATATCCGTCCCGATTATGCCAACATCGAAACGGACGGTACCCTTACCAAAGTGGATCCTGATGAAGTATCCGTCGGCAGTATCATCGTGGTTTCCGCAGGGGAGAAGATCCCCATCGACGGCGTGATCGTTGAAGGTTCTTCCTCCTTAAATACTGCAGCCCTAACGGGGGAGAGTGTTCCCAGGAGCGTTCATCCCGGAGACGAAGTTATTTCCGGCTGCATCAATGAAAAGGGCCTGTTAAAGATCAGGACCACCAGAGAGTTTGGGGAATCCACGGTTTCCAGGATCCTGGAACTGGTGGAGAATGCCAGCTCCCGTAAGTCCCGCTCCGAAGCCTTTATCAGCAAGTTTGCAAGAGTATATACCCCTGCGGTATGTTACAGTGCACTGGCTCTGGCGCTGCTGCCACCCCTTATCCTGTATCTGACCGGAAACGATCCTCAGATCTCTACCTGGATCTACCGGGCGCTCACGTTCCTTGTTATCAGCTGTCCCTGTGCTCTGGTCATCAGTATTCCTCTTACCTTTTTCGCCGGGATCGGTGGGGCCAGCAAGGAAGGCGTTCTGGTGAAGGGCTCCGTTTTCCTGGAGACGCTCTCCAAGGTAAAGTATGTCGTCTTTGATAAGACCGGTACCATGACCAAGGGCTCCTTCGAAGTGGTAGGCATTCATCACAGTCCGGTTCCCGAAAAGGAGCTGCTGTATTTCGCAGCCCATGCCGAGGCCCACTCCTCTCACCCCATTTCCAAGAGCCTGCTCCGTGCCTTTGAAGAGGACGGAGGCCGGATCGATCTGGGAAAGGTTGGTTCCGTGGAAGAGATCAGCGGCGAAGGTGTGATCGCAACCGTTGACGGAAAGAAAGTCTGTGTGGGAAATAAACGGCTGATGGCCCGTTTGGGTCTGGAGGCTGTGGATTGCCATGAGATCGGCACCGTGGTTCATGTCGCAGTGGACAACACCTATTACGGCCATATCCTCATTGCGGACCAGATCAAGGAAGGCGCAAAGGAAGCTATTGAAAAGCTGCACCGTGCGGGCATCCGAAAAACTGTTATGCTGACAGGAGACCGTACCGAAACCGCAGAAGGCGTTGCAAAAGAGCTGGGCATCCTGGAAGTCTATTCACAGCTGCTGCCCGGTGATAAAGTAGATATGGTGGAAAAACTCCTTGGAGAAAAGCACGCCGGAGAAATGTTAGCCTTTGTAGGGGACGGGATCAACGATGCTCCTGTGCTCTCACGCGCCGATATTGGTATCGCCATGGGTGCCATGGGTTCCGATGCTGCCATTGAAGCAGCGGACATTGTCCTCATGGATGATGATCCCCGTAAGATCGCCAAGGCCATCCGTATCGCGCAAAAGTGCATCCGTATCGTATACGAAAATATCTGGTTTGCCATCGGCGTTAAGCTCCTGTGCTTACTTCTGGGCGCTCTGGGTATTGCCAATATGTGGATCGCCATCTTTGCAGACGTAGGCGTCATGGTGATCGCTGTGATCAATGCCATCCGGGCATTGATGGTTAAAAAACTGTAAACCGGATTTGTAGCAGGCAAAACGCCTGGAAAAGAGAAAACTATGAACACAAACATCCTGACGGACGAAGAATTTACAGAGGATCCGGAGATCCATGAAGAGGTTTGCCGTAAGGTTACGTCCTGCCTTCCTCCCGAAGAGGAGATCAGCGACCTGGCCGATCTGTTTAAGGTATTCGGAGACTCTACCCGTTTAAAGATCCTTTTTGCCTTATTTGACCAGGCAGTCTGTGTGGGAGATCTGGCGCAGTCCTTAAATATGACGCAATCAGCCATCTCCCACCAGTTAAAAGCCTTAAAACAGGCCAAGCTCATCAAAAGCCGCCGGGAGGGAAAGACCATTTTCTATTCCCTGGCAGATGAACATGTTTATTCCATCATCGCCACCGGCAGAGACCATATCGAAGAAGAGGACTGATCCTCAATTCTTCTGTCCTAGGTTTATCCGGACCTTTTTAAGCCCCTTTGCTTCGAAGGTTGCCGTATCCTTATCTCCGGCCCGGTAAAAAGCCCGGAGTTTTCCGGCTACCAGGCATCTTTCGGAAGCAGGGTAAGGGGTCAGGTCCTTCATATCGCCGGCGTCCATGCCGATGAGCGTTGCTCCCCCGGTATGGCTCTCCCGGATCTTATCTGTGGCCGTAGGGACCAGTCGTCCTTTTGCATCCACGGCCCACAGGGTTACTTCGCAAAATTCCCCAACCTGTCTTTTTTCTGCTTTTAATGCCACGGCTTTTCCGGTTGTTTCCACAACCTCCCGCCGAACCATTTTTTCTCCCACATAACCTTCCGCTACCAGCTCCCCTTCTTCAAAAGGAACATCAAAACTCAGATGCAGATCCGACGTCGTGGGATGATACCGGAAATATTCCTCGTTCCAGGTCTTCGTCGCTCCGTAGCGGGGGCATCTTTCACTTCCCTTTTCCGCTACCAGTCGTCCGTTTAAGAACAGTTTCACTCTCTGACAGTTGGTATAGACGATGACGGTCTTAAACTGTCCTTTTTCCTTTGGATCAAAGCTCCAATGGGGCACCACATGTAAGGTGATCTCTTTTTCATTCCAGATGGAACGGAAATAGTAGAAGGCATCCTTTTCAAATCCTGCAGTATCAATGGGGCCACTGTTTGCGCCTCTTCTGGGCCATCTGGCTTCTCCCAGATAATCGATACCGGTCCAGATAAAGTCCCCGGCCACGTAATCCCTGCTGCTGGTAAAACGCCACAGCGCTTCATGGGTCAGCATCTTGGTGACATAGGTAAGATTGTAGGGAGCTTCCATGCTGTCATCTCCCCGGTCTCCGCCCACCGAAGGATTCTCCGACCCGATCATGATCCATCCGGGGTTCGCGCGTTTATCGTCTTCGTAGAATCGTTCCGCCCGCTCTCTCCAACGGCCCACGTAATTGTATCCCACAACATCCAACGCTTCCAGGAAACTGTCCCTGGCAGCATAGGCTTCCGGCGCTGCAATGTTATCACAGGCGCTGGTCACCGGCCGATGGGGATCCAGACTGTGAACGATCCCGGAAAGCTTTTCCGCGATCTCTTTTCCAAAGGAAGCTGACTGCTCCGGGATTTCATTTCCGATGCTCCATAAGATCACGCTGGGATGGTTGTAATCCCGAAAGACCATGGCCCGTACTTCCTCTTCGCCGATGCGGTGAAAATGCTGGGCCGTTCCGAAGGATACCTGGTCTGAAAAATAATTTTCGTTCTTATTTTTTCCTAGGGTCCACTCGTCGAAGGCTTCATCCATGACCACAAAACCCAGTTCGTCACACAGTTCCAACAGTCCCTGTGCCGGCGGGTTGTGGGAGGACCGAATGCCGTTTACTCCCATGTCCTTTAACAGAAGGAGCCGCTCTCTCCAGACTTCCTTATGGAACGCCGCCCCAAAGAGGCCACAGTCGTGGTGGAGGCAAACACCTTTGATCTTAAGGGGTTCTCCGTTTAGGAGAAATCCCTGGTCAGGACTCCATTCTCCTTCCCGTATGCCGATCTGTTCCCTTCTCTCATCCACTACTTTTCCATTTTCCGACAGGGTCGTGATCAGGGTATACAGATAGGGCTCCTCCGGGCTCCAGAGCATGGCGTTTTCCAGAGAAAAACCGGTCGCCGCTTCTCCGGTTTCTCCCGCTTTCAGACACAGTCCTGCGGAAACCGATGCCACTTCCTTTTTTCTCTTATCCTTTAACTTCCAGGAAATCTGCATGTCCTTGTCTGTATCTGCCTGGTTGGTCACCAGACAACGCAGGTTCAGGCCTGCCAGGTCTTTCCGGGTCACATTACCGGGATCTACCCTGCCTCCGAAAAGGGTCAGCTGCAGATCCTTATGCCTGCGCAGATATACATCCCGGAAGATGCCGGATCCGGTATACCATCTGCTGCCGGGCTGCCGGGAATTGTTCACACGGATCGCCAGCAGGTTTTCTCCCTCCTTGAGGAAGGGGGTCAGTTCCATGGAAAAGGTGGAATAACCGTACAGATGATCTCCCACTTTATGTCCGTTGAGATAAATGGTGCTGTCCATATAGATCCCTTCGGCGATCAGGTCGATATGATCTCTTAAATCGGACCTGGTCATGGTAAAGTGTTTCCGATACCAGCCGCTGCCACACCGGGCATAGCCGCCGCCGGCACCGCTCAGAGCACTTTTTTCCGGCGCAAATGCTGTATCCCAGTCATGGGGCAGTGTCACGTTTTGCCAGGAATCATCCGGCTTTTCCGACAAAAAAAGGGAGTCCTCTTCCGTCAGGCTGAATTTCCAATCCTCGTTCCAAAGCATTGTGTTCTTATACCACATCGGTTTTTATACCCTCATTTCCCATATATATCAATTATTTGGTTCTATTTCCTTTTTGCCAGCTGCGGAACGAAAAACTGTTCCATGGATAAAAAAAGGGGAAGCAAAGAACTGCTTCCCCTGCATTTTTAAAAGATCATCTGGTTGCATACCATGCATCATACTGGCTCTTAAACTCATCCAGTACGGTCTGCAGGCCGGATGCATAACATTCATCCAGCATCTGATCCAGTGTCTGATCCACATCGTCTACCAGGCCCAACTGCAGCATGGGAACATATGCATTTAAGACGGTATTGACAGCTGCCTTCTCGTTGGCAACCTTTGCATCGTCAAATACGAAGGTGATGGTGGGATTGCTGACCACTCTCTCTTCCCAGCTGTCCGTGACCTCCTTTTCTCTGGGGTCTCCGCCTGCTTCGGAAAGATCACCGTTCTTGATGGCCCAGGAAGCAGATACGGTCATAGGCGGGAAATCACCGGATGCATCTAACTTGGTATATTCGTTGTTCTCATTGATGGAATAGTGCTTTCCTTCTTCACCCAGGAGGATCAGACGGTTAACGTAGGTATCCATCTTCATGATATCCAGAACCATGGCGGTACGTTCCGGATTCTTGCTGCTTGCGGTGATGGCCATATCGTTGTTGGAGTAAGCTTCGCATCCTACCAGATGAGGCTTGGTCACATCATATGCGTTACAGGTAACGCCATCGGTCTGCTCTGCCTGACGCATGTAGGTAAATACGGATCCGTTCCATGCAATGGAAGCACCCTGCAGGGCTCCGAATGCATCGTCATCGGTTACGGTGTTGGTCAGTGCGGAACGGCTCCACGCACCTGCATCTGCCATTTCCTTCATATCCTTTGCGTAGGCACGGAAAGGCTCGTAAGCATATGCAAACTGGATCTGATCGCTGGTAGGCAGTTTACCGTCGTACTCATAGATCATATCGAACCAGTCGGAATCCAGAGCTAAGAAGGTATCGGTCTGCTCCCGGTATACATCCCAAAGCTCGTTGTTGTCTCCGGCTGCTGCCAGGGCGTAGATACCGCTTTCCGGTGTTTCCTTTTCCGCAACGGTCAGTACGTAGTTCTTGTAATCTTCCCAGCTCTTTAACTCGGATATCCCATATTTATCCGCAATGTCCTGACGGATGGCTACGATCTTGCCCATGGGCTGCGCGGTATTGGAAGGAACGGCAATGGTCTTACCGGATAAGGTGGTCTCATCCCAGCTTTCCTTTGCCTGATACTTATTGGTCAGCGGCATGTTCTTTGCGATGAAATCCTGATCCAGGGTAAAGAAGGATCCCTTTGCTGCCTCGGTGTACATGTAGCACCAGGGTGCGGTGAAGATCAGGTCTGCATCTCCGCCGGTCAGGGTCAGAGAATACATGGTGGAATAATCGGACCAGCTCATGAAGCTAACATTGAGGCTGGTATTAAAGGGCTGCAGGTATTCATTGATCAGGCCCAGAACCTCGTCCCAGTCTGCCGGTGTATCACCGATCAGATAGCACTGTACAGTGTAGGGACTGCTCAGGTCAATGTTTGCGTACATTTCAGGGGTAGCCTTGATCACGCCTTCCCCTACCTTTTCGGGAAGACCTGCCAGAGCATCGCTGCCGGATGCTTCCGTTGCAGCTGCTGCAGAATCATCTGCTGTCGTTGTGGTGGTCGCGGTGCTCTCCGTAGCTCCCGTAGCACCTTCGGGATTTGCTGCGCTCTGTCCGCAGCCTGCCAGCATGGACATGGTCATACCAGCCGTCAGTAGTAATGCCAGAAACTTCTTTTTCATTGTAACCTCCTTCATATCTTTAACCTTTTACTGCTCCTATGGTTAATCCCTTCACGAAATAGCGCTGTACGAAGGGATAAAGCAACACGATGGGTCCGGTAGCGATGACCGTCATGGACATCTTCATACTCTCAATGGGGATGGAAGGAAGGGCGATACCGGATTTTTCCGCCACGATCCGCATGGCTTCCGCACTTCCCAGGATCCGTTGCAGATAATACTGCAGGGTGAACAGGTTCTCATTGGTGATGTACAACATGCAGTTGTACCAGTCGTTCCAGTAGGCCAGGGCCGAAAACAGGGCCAGCGTCGCGATCAGCGGCTTGGACAGCGGAAGGATCAGCTTTACAAAGATCACCAGATCATTGGCTCCGTCGATCTTGGCGGATTCCGTGATCTCCATGGGCAGCCCCAGCATAAAGGACTTGGCAATGATCATATTCCATACGGAAAACATTAAGGGCAGAAGAAGACCTGCGATGCTGTTTTTAAAGTTCAGATACCGTACACATAAGAGATACCAGGGAACCAGACCGCCGTTAAACAAAGTAGTGAAGAAATAAAAGAAGGAAAACTTATTTCTCCAGGGAAAGTCCTTTCTGGAAAGCACGTATCCTGTCATGGTGGACAAAAGAACGGCACAGAAGGTTCCCAGAGCCGTCACACCGATGGTCACTCCATAGCTGGTCAGGATCGCAACCGGGTTTTTCAGGCTCAGCTTATAGCTGTCCAGGCTAAAGTCCGCCAGGTTCGGAAGCAGGGGATAGCCATTTCGGATCAGGCTGGTCTCTGCGGTAAAGGATGCGATGATGATCAGGTAAAAGGGCAGTACACAGATCAATGCAAAGAGGCCGATCAGCAGGATGCCCACGATGTTAATGGACAGTTCATCTTTTCCAAGAGGTCTGTGGTTTATGGTTTGCTTTCTTGTTATCGCGCTCATGCCACTCCTCCTTAATACAATGCGTAATCCGGGTTTGCTTTTTTCACCAGCTTGTTGGCGATGGTGATGGTCACAAAGCAAAGTACCGACTGATATAAGCTGGCAGCGGCGGAAACGCCGATGTTGCCGTTATCAATGAGGAGACGGAAAACGTAGGTATCGATGATATCCGTTGCCGGCTGCAGCAGAGCACTGCTGCGTACGGTCTGATAGAACAGTCCGAAGTCTCCGCGGAAGATGTTTCCGATCCCCAAAAGTACCAGGATCATCATGGTGGGGATCAGAGACGGGATGGTAAGATACCGGATCTTCTGCCATGCGCTGGCGCCGTCGATGCTGGCCGCTTCGAACATCTCCTGATCCAGACCGGTGATGGCCGCCAGATAGACCACCGAACCATATCCCGTCTGTTTCCAGAGCTTTAAGGCGATGATCACAAAGGGCCATGCCCCGGGGGTATTGTACAGATCGAAAGGAGAAGCTCCCAGCATCACCAGTACATGGTTGAATACACCTTTTTCATAATTGAAGATGTTGTACATGATCGCGCCTGCCACAACCCAACTGATGAAATAGGGCAGGAACATCAGGGACTGGCTGACCTTTTTAAACACCTTGGAGATCAGCTCGTTGATGAGGATGGCACTTCCCATTTCAAAGATCACACCCAGAAAGATAAAGCCGATATTATACAGCAGGGTGTTTCGGGTGACCATGCCCAACTTGCCGGAGATCATCAGAGCTTTAAAGTTGGTCAGACCGTTCCAGGGAGAAAAGTAGATGCCTCCGTTGTAGTTATATTGCTTAAAAGCCAAAACGATACCGGTCATCGGCAGGTAGCTGAAGATGATGACATACAGTAAGGACGGCAGCAGCATCAACAGAAGCAGCCAATGCCTGCGAATCACTTTACCGAAGGGAAGTTTTGTTTGAACTTTTTGATTCTTTTCCATTGTTAACCCCAAAATCGCGAAATAATCTGCCAGTTTCCGTGTTGCCTCCGCCGGAAACTGTGCAAGTTTTATTCTTTTGTTCCTCGATACGTTTATATTCTATGCAATCTGTACAATCCAAATCCATTGGCGAAAAAGATAAAAAACAGCAAATATCTGCGCAAAATTGCGCTACTTTTGCGCAATTCTTTTTATTTCTTGCGCAAAGTCCATTGTTTTACCTTTCGTTTTTTCGTATGATAACTATAGAAACTCTTTGTTCCCGGCCTTTTACCCGGGCATTTTGCTTCCCTGCTTATTTTCACAAACGAAAGGATCCTCCTATGCCAACCTCCCGATCTGCCAAATTATCCCTTCTTGCTCAGAAGCTGGATCTGTCGGAAACCACAGTTTCCCGCGCCCTGTCCGGAAACGGACGGATCTCTGCCGCTACCCGCGAAAAGGTGCGCATTCTTGCTGAAGAAATGGGCTACCTTTCCCCCTCTCAGAAAAAACAGGCCTCCTATCGCACAAAGTCCGGCCAAAGCGGAAACGTGGCCGTGGTCTTATCCCGGGACCTGCTCTATGAATCGGAATTTTTCCACCTGGCCCTGCTGGGGGCTGCTGCCACCCTGGCGGAATCCAACTATGAAACGCTTCTCATCCTTTGTAATTCCAATGAGTATCGTCCGCTTCGCCAGGCCGTGGAAAAAGGAAAGATCGACGGGGCCATCTTTACCCGTTCCATCGAGCAGGAGCGCAGTATTTCCCATCTGAAAAAGCACGGTCTTCCCGTGGTGATCCTGGGTTCCGGCAACAAAGATGCAGTCATGGTGGACGGTAATATTTCCCTGGCCTGCCGGGAACTGGTGGACTGCGTGGCCGCCTGCGGCGCAAAAAAGATCGCCTACATCGGCGGAAATACCACCTATATCGTCAATGAGAACCGCCAGCGGGGAATTGAAAAGGGCATCTTCGACCGGGATACCGCCTCCGATGCAGCCGTGATCTTTAACAATGTGGAAACAAGAGACGATTGTTTTTCCGCAGTGGATAAAGCCATTACTTCCGGTGCGGACGCCATTATCTGCGGGGACGACGTGCTGACCGAATGGGCCTTTGAAGCCCTGGTGGAAGCCGGTCTGTCGGTTCCGGAAGATATGCTCCTGGCTTCCTGCTTTGATTCCAGCAATATGGTCCGTCATACGCCTCCCATCACCGCCGTGCACATCGATGCCAGAAGTCAGGGCATCGCAGCGGCACAGGCCATGGTCCAGCTCCTCCACGGGCAGGAAGTAAAGCACATGATCCGTACCGAGCATGAGATCATGGTGCGAAGTTCCACCCGCAGAAGGCGATGAGGCGCCTTGCGGTCTCCTGATTTTTTATTTGTGTAAGCGCTTACATTTATGGTAGAATAGCTCCATACGGTTCTGATCCGTTTTTAAGAGCAATCACCAATGCCTGCCAAAAAGGAGAGTTTATGAAAGCCAGAAACTATGCGACCGCTTCCATTGAAACCATGATGCGCAAATTCGATGCCCCGGATCTGCCTCCCAAGGGTCGGTTTCATTATCATCAGGGCGTATTTTTGTCCGGTGTTTACCAGATCTATGAACGCACCGGAGACCAGCGTTTTTATGATTATGTAAAAGCCTGGGTGGATTCCTGCATGGACATGGAGGGAAACATCCTGCAATTCGACAAGGGACAGATGGATGACATCCAGCCCGGGATCCTGCTGTATCACCTTTTGAAAAAGACCGGGGATGCCCGCTACGAAAAGGCGCTGCATACTTTGGCTCCCCTGGTTTACAACTTTGTTCACAACGAAGACGGCGGTCTTTGGCATAAGAGTTTCCGCGACCACCAGATGTGGCTGGACGGCCTGTACATGGGCGGTCCCATCTGTGCGGAATACGGAAAGACCTTTGATCATCCCGAATATTTTGACTTTGTAGCAAAGCAGATCCTGTTAATGCGGGATCATTGCAAAGATGAGGCCACCGGTCTGTGGTATCACGCCTACGATGATGCCAGAGCGCAGGAATGGGCTGACCCGGTTACCGGAAAAAGTCCCGAATTCTGGGGCCGCAGCATAGGCTGGGTTCCCGTAGCGATCCTGGATGACCTGGACTTTATCCCGGAAGATCACCCCAAGCGGGGAGAGATCGAAGACGCTGTGCGAGACCTTCTCATTGCCATCACAAAGTTCCAGTCCGAAGACGGCAGATGGTATCAGGTGGTGGATAAGGGTGACCGTGCCGATAACTGGCTGGAAAATTCCTGTTCCTGTCTGTATGTTGCCGCTCTGATCAAAGCGGTTCGTAAAGGCCTGCTGGATCCTTCCTATCTGGACTCTGCCAAAAAAGGCTATGAAGGTGTGATCCGCTCCCTGTCCATGGAAGGAGAAGACCTGATCGTAGGAAATGTATGCATCGGAACCGGCGTAGGAGATTATGCCTTTTACGTTGCCCGGCCCACTTCCGAAAATGATCTGCATGGCGTCGGTGCCTTCCTTCTGATGTGTGCCCAGGCCATGGATATCGATCTGTAATCCTTATAAATCCGTACAAAAAGGCCCGTGAGGCGATGTGTTTACCCATCCCTCCGGGCCTTTTCTTTTTCCTATTCCTTTTTCTTTTTTCCTTTTTTTATTTTCTTTTTTCTACCATTGCTGCCGGATCGCCGTTTTTCTCACGCAGATCCTCTTTCCTGCTAGCGGTGCAAGATCTCCTCGCTGTCTAACAAAATGGTAAAGGGTCCGTCGTTTAGAAGGGATACTTTCATATCCGCTCCAAAGATCCCTTTCTCCACCACATCAACCTGCTGCCGGCATTTCTCACAGATGTATTCATACAGCCTATTGGCCAGATCCGGTTTTCCCGCCTTCACAAAGGAAGGGCGATTCCCTTTTTTGCAATCCGCATACAGTGTAAACTGGGAGATCATCAACAGCTGTCCCTGTACATCCATGAGAGACAGATTGGTCTTATCGTTTTCATCCGCAAAGATCCGCAGACCGATAAGCTTTGCCACCATCTTGTCCGCGATCTCTTCTGTATCCGTATCTTCGATCCCGATCAGGACAAGAAACCCCTTCCCGATCTTTCCCACACATTTTCCCTCTACGGTAACAGATGCTTCCTGTACCCTTTGAATCACAAAACGCATATACTGATTTCTCTTCCTTTCCGATTGATCCCTTATGATCTCTTTTTCCGCCGTTCTCCCTGTCCGTATGATTCTTAAAAATCGTTGGCTTTCCCCGGATATTATTTGTTTTCTGCAGGGACTTACTAGGATTTGCTTTCGGGCGGCAGTATAATTTTTCTGTACTCACTTTATCATAAGCCTCTCTCAATGAGAAGAAAGGTGGTCCTATGGCATTTACCATATCCTCCGCACCTCTTGCGGATTATCCCTACAGCATCCGGGATGTGCATATTTCCGATCCTTTTATCCTGGCAGATGAAAAGACCGGTCTGTATTACACCTACGTGCAATTTATCGACGCCGATCGTTTTCCCGATCAGGTTTGTGACGAACCCTGTTTCTATGTGATCTCTTCTCCGGATCTGATCCACTGGTCGATTCCGAAAGTATGCTTCCGCAAAGGTTCCTTTTGGGCAGACCAGGATTACTGGGCTCCGGAAGTCCATATCTGGAAGGGGCGTTATTATCTTATTTCTTCCTTCCGTGCCGAAGGTCGTTTTCGCGGCTGTCAGTGTCTGGTCTCCGATTCACCGGAAGGACCTTTTACACCGGTGGGTGATGGTCCCGTAACCCCTGCCGGATGGCATTGTTTAGACGGTACCTTATATGTGGATGCAGACGGTGCGCCTTGGATGGTCTTCTGTCATGAATGGATGCAGGTCTACGACGGACAGATCTGTGCTATTCCCTTAAACGATGAACTGAGCTGTTCCATCGGTGACCCCATTATTTTATTCCGTGCTTCCGATGCGCCCTGGCGAGGTAAGATCCGCACCGATGGGGGTCTGGTGACCGACGGTCCCTTTCTTCATCATCTGCCCGGCGGACAGCTGATCATGCTCTGGTCTTCCTTTACCGATAGCGGTGCCTACACCGTAGGATATGCCCGTTCCCTTACGGGGCGCCTTTCCGGCCCCTGGCAGCAGGAGGAAGTTCCCCTGTACGCGCTGGACGGCGGCCATGCCATGCTGTTTCATTCCTTCGGAGGACAGCTGATGATGAGCCTGCATTGCCCCAACATTCATCCGAAAAAACGGATCCTGCTGTTTGAAATGGAGGAGACCGCTTCTTCTCTTGCCATCAAAAACGAAGTGACCGGCAACTGGTATCATCTTGCAGGCGGTGCTGCGCAGATGTGGCGCTATCAGACTCCCTGCACGGAGGAACATGTCCTTTCGGTAGATCCGGTTTTCCACCGCAGCTGATCCTTCCCGTAGCCGATTATCGTTTTCAGCAAAGGTACACTTTTCTGGCCGGGATATACAATTGATATACATTCGGGCAAACAGCGAAAGAGCCCCTGATGTCAAAACAGGATCAGAGGCTCTTTCTTTACAGGATTCTATAGAGTTTTGGGAGTACTTTATTTTAACCGGAGTAGTACCACACTGTGTGCAGGCAGCGTCACGCTCAGGCTACCTTCTTTTACCTGATAGGCAGAGAACGGTTTCTCTGTCACTTTCTCTTCCTTTCGGAAATCATTGAAATCATGAATGCTGTCTGCAGACAGAATGGTTGCGTTGATCACGTTTCCTGCCCCGGTGTTCAGTAAGGACACCTCCAGGGTTTCTTCTTTGGTCAGACTGCAGTTGGTGATCGTCACCGTGATCACCCCGTCTTTTTCTGATGCGGAAGCAGATATAACAGGGATCGCATCTTCCTTTTCTTCGCCAAAACCTTCGGTTTCCACATCGGTCAGGTAGTTCGCTAAGACTTCTCCACCCTGATGATTTTTGTACATCTTAAAGAGATAGAAGGTGGGGGTCTTTACCATCTCACTGCCTTCTGTAAGAAGTACGGACTGCAGCACATTGACCATCTGTGCAATGTTGGCCATGCGTACGCGCTTGCAGTGACGATGGAAGATATCAAAGGTAAGGGATGCGATCAGTGCATCCCGGATGGTGCTCTGCTGATACAGGAATCCGGGATTTGTACCGGGTTCCACATCATACCAGCCGCCCCACTCATCCACGCATAAGGCGATCTTTCCTTCCGGATCGTATTTATTCAGCACATTCTCATTTCTCTGAATGATCGTTTCCATGAAACGGGCCTTATTTAAGGACTTGTACCAGAGTTCTTCGGGATAGGCGGTTGCACTTCCCTTATGGCTCCAGGTATCCGGTACCACATAGTGATGAATGGTAATATAATCCATAAATCCGTGGGCATTTGCCGGTGCATCCTCAAAGCATGCTTTCAGCACTTCCTCGGTCCACTTGATCTCCGGCGTTCCGGGTCCCACACAGATCTTCTTGATAGGATGCTCCGGATCATAGTTTCTGAGGAATGTCTGATAGTGCCGGTACAGGTCTGCATAATAGGGTGCCCGCATGTTGCCGCCGCATCCCCAGGATTCGTTTCCGACTGCAAAAAAGTCTACCTTCCAGGGTTCCTCCCTGCCGTTTTGCCTGCGCAGCTCCGTCATGGGAGAAGAGCCGGTTCCGGTCATATATTCCACCCATTCCGACATCTCCCTGGCCGTTCCGGTTCCCAGATTTCCGTTAATATACGCCTTGCAACCAAGAAGTTCGCAAAGTCGCATAAATTCGTGGGTTCCGAAGCTGTTATCCTCCGTTACCCCGCCCCAATTGGTGTTGACCATCTTCTTGCGCTGCTCTTTGGGACCGATGCCGTCTTTCCAGTGGTATTCGTCTGCAAAGCAGCCCCCGGGCCAGCGCAGCACCGGAACTTCAATTTCCTTTAAGGCATCCAGGACATCCTTGCGGATACCGTCCACATTGGGGACCTCAGAATCCTCTCCTACATAGATTCCCTCGTAAATGCCTCTTCCCAGATGTTCGCTGAAGTGGCCGTAGATTTCAGGGGAAATGTACCCTTCTTTTTTCCCTGCATCAATAATCAGTTTCATTATCCTTTTACTCCTCCTAAGGTGATTCCCTTTACAAAATACTTCTGTACAAAGGGATAGATGATGATGATGGGTAAGATGCCCACCGTGGCCATGGCCATGCGCACCGAAGCCATGGGAATGGCGCTTAGTCCCACATTGGCATTTTGAATGTTGGAACTGGACTGGGACAGATACTGGATGTTCTGCATCATACGGTTTAACAGGTTCTGTACCGAGTACAGATCCGTCCGTTTTGTGATGTAAATATATCCGTTCATCCAGTCATTCCAGTAACCGATGCCGGCAAACAGGGCAATGGTCGCCATGATCGGCTTTGCCAGAGGCACCGCTACGGAAATAAAGGTACGAAATTCTCCTGCGCCGTCAATGTAGGCGGCATCCAGGATCTCATCGGGAATGCTGGAAAAGAAATAGGATTTCATCAGCATGACATTGAATCCGTTCATGAGAAGCCCCGGGATCAGCAGGCCCCAGAAGCTGTTCTTTACATTCAGAACCGTGGAATAGATCATGTAGGTGGGAACCAGTCCGCCGTTAAAGAGCATGGAGAAGACCACCAGAAAGGTGATGATCCCCCGGCCGGGCAGTTCCTTTTTGGATATGGCATAGGCCAGTAACGTTGTGATGCACAAAGAGCAGACGGTTCCTACTGCGGTCAGTACCAGCGAGATACCGTAGGCATGCACAACGGAATTTCCGGTTTTAAAAATATACTCGTAGGCATATAGGGACCACTTTTTCGGCAGATAGGAATAGCCGTTTGCGATCAGTACATTATTATCCGTAAGGCTGGAGGTCACCATCAGGATCATGGGCAGGATGGCCAGGAGCGAAAGGATGATCAGTACGATATGGGCTACGATCTGAAATTTCTTATCACTTCTCATAGATACCTCCTAAAACAGTGCACTGTCCGGCTCGATCTTACGCACCAGCAGATTGGCTCCTAAGATCAGGATAAATCCGATGATGGACTGATACAGACCGGCTGCAGAAGCCATGGTCATATCTCCTAATTCCAGAAGGCCTCTGTATACATAGGTATCAATAGTATTGGTCACGGCAAAGAGAGCACCCTGGTTTTGCGGAACCTGATAGAACAGGCCAAAGTCCGAATAGAAGATGCGGCCTACCGCAAGAAGGGTCATCATGATGACCGTGGGTTTTAACAGAGGAAGGGTGATTGTTGTGATCTGCTTCCATTTGCTGCATCCATCGATTGCCGCAGATTCGTAGATGCCACGGTCAATGCCCAGGATGCTGGAGATATAGATAATGGAGTTATACCCCGTAACTTTCCATGCATTTACAAAGATCAGGATAAAGGGCCAGTATTTCTTTTCCATGTACCAGAAGATGGGTTCCTTCCCGAACAAAGGCAGGATGGTATTGTTCATGAAGCCGTTGTCATTGGACAGGTAGCCGAATACCAGATAGCTGACAATGACCATGGAGATCATAAAGGGCAGCAGGATCAGACACTGATAGACCTTCTTCAGATTGGAGACCATTTCTGCCAGAAGGATCGCCACAAACACAGCCAGGATGGTATTTACAATGATAAAGGCCACATTATATAAGATTGTGTTGCGTGTGATGATAAAAGCATCATTGGTTTTAAACAGATACTTAAAATTCTTAAATCCCACAAAGTCGGACCCGAAGATTCCCTTCTTTGCGTTATATTTCTTAAAGGCAAGAACCAAACCCGGAAGAGGCATATAGTTGTTGATGAATAAATAGATCAGCCCCGGAAGTGCCATTAAGTATATGGGAAAAAATCTGCGGAGCTTTTTCTTTTGTATGCTTTTATTGTGTTTCTTTAATTGGTCGTTCATGACTCCTCCGTTTTCCTTTTTCTTTTAAAATGGGAGTCGGCCTGGCCGACTCCCAACTCTTCCTTGCTTACGGATCGCTATGATCCGGATCAGTTGATACCGTTCTCAGCAGCCCATGCGTTCAGAGCTTCCTGCTTAGCAGCCATATACTCTTCCAAACCTGCTGCCTTTAAGGCATCATTTAATTCCTTCAGACCGGTCTCGGGATCTACGAAACCGTAGATAACCTTTCCGGAATACTCCTGGTATGCATTCTGCAGAGCGGTATACTCAGCAGCGTAATCGCCGTTGTCCCAGGTAAAGCCAAGTGCCTTGGACTTAACAGGGCAATTGTCGTTGAATGCTGCAGTCTGAGGACCAACATCCAGAGGATCTCCCTCCCATACATGTGCTGCATACTGGTTGGGCATTAACCATAATACGTTGGGATAGTACTCAGAGTTGTTGGCATCTACACCGGGTGCCCAGTTAATCGATGTATCATCGTTTACAACGTACTCTACACCTTCCTCACCCCAGCAAGCCAGGTTTGCAACAACGGGATCGGTGTACAGCGCTTCCAGAACCTGCATAGCAGCTACAGGATCTTCGGTTGCCTGGTTCATGCACCAGGGGAAGGAAGAAACTGCAGAGGAGCTCATGAAAGGATCACCTACATCAAATACAGTCATGGGACGTCCGCACTCACCGGAGATCTGGTTCTGATAAGCAGGCTTACCGCAAGCCATCATAGCCATGAATGCACCGGACTTGATTCTTGCAGATGCACCGTTCTTGTCGGTCATGGCATCACCGGAGATGTAGCCTGCCTGATTCCATCTGTAGAAACGATCACACCAGGTCTTGAATACTTCGGACTCATATACGTTTTCTACGGTCAGGCTGTTGGCGGGATCTAAGAGAGATCCGTAGTAGTCGCCACCAACAGGGTCTACGCAGCTACCCTGAGATAACATGTTATCCTGTGTGGAGTAAACGGTCTTGTCAGGGAATGCTGCATGCATCGCTGCAAACATCTCATCTACGTCATCCCATGTACACTTGTAGTAACCAAGGTCATCCTTGTCAAACTTGGAAAGATCTACGCCCGCACCTTCCAGATACTCGGTACCGATACATACGGCAGCGGTCTGGATCGCATAGTCCTTAATGGGAGGAACACCGTAGAGAACGCCGCCAACACGGCAAGCATCAAAGTATTCCGGTCTTACAACATCCTGTAACTTTGCGCCATAGGTTGCCAGCAGATCGTTCTCTTCCAGGTCTGCAGTATATCCATTATTTACACATGTCATATATCCGGGACCACATGTGGAGAACAGGTCAACCTGCTCACCGGAGGAAAGCATCAACTTAATGTCATCTGTGTATGCTGCAGAGTCGATGATCAGTAATTCTACGTCCAGACCAAGGGTCTCTTCGGTATACTCACTGAGTTTTGCATTGACTCTTTCCAGACCTGCAGGTGCTCCGGTCCAGTCAAAGAAAGAAACAACCACCTTTTTATATTCGCCGGTCTTCTCTGCTTCCGCCTTACGGTCTGCAATAGCCTGCGCTGCTGCGTCCAGAGATTCTTCTGCTGCGGTAGATGTGTTGTCTTCAGTTGTTGTGGTCGCTGTCTGGTCAGAAGTTGTCTCCTGCGCTGCACTGCCGCTGTCTGCTGCGTTACCGCAACCCGCCAGCATTCCTACAGTTAAAACTGTCGCCAGGGCGATCGCTAAATGTTTTTTCATAGTAGCCTCCTTTGGTTTTTGTGGTAAATCGTTTTACCGTTCTGCGATGATTATATTTCACCCTGTAATCTTAGTCAATACGATAACCTTGTACAATAATTCTCTTTATCGTTTGTGCATATTGACTATTTCGTTATCGTTAAGTGGCATTTTTAAGAAAATCGTTTGACCATCCTGTTCTTATGCATTAAAATACCTTAAAATAATACTATCGATTTCTCTGAAAGGAGTTTGCATGGGCAGCAGACGTTCCGATACGGTGACCATAAAAGATATTGCATTATCCTGTGGTGTATCGATTTCCACCGTATCCAATGTGCTTAACGGCAAAACAAAAAAAGTCAGCGAAGAGATCGCTGACAAAATACGAAAAGAAGTGGCTCGCACAGGCTATCGGCCCAATTACCTGGCCAAAAATCTCCGGGCCAATTCCACGAAAACCATCGGTGTCATTGCAGAAGACCTGATCGTCTTCAGTTCTCCTTCCATGATCGAAGGGATCATGAGCTGCTGCGAAGACAAAGGCTATACGGTGGTGATCGAAAACATGCGACTGTTCGGCCGCTGGCACGGTGCCTGGTTACATGATGAAGAGCTTTTTCATTCTGCCCTTCAGCCGGTTCTTGCGAAAATGGATACCATGAACCTGGATGGTCTTTTGTATCTGGGCGGTCATGAGCATACGGTAAAGAACCTTGTCAGTGCCCACGATCTGCCCATCGTCATGGCCTACGCCATCGCCGATGATAAGAAGATCCCTACCTTCCGTCTGGATGATGTGACCGGCGGATACGATGCCATTAAGTACCTGGTTTCCATGGGACATAAGAAGATCGGTATCATCGCCGGCGAATACGATAATACCCACACCATTAACCGTATTCTCGGAGCGCAGAAGGCCATTTATGAAGAAAAGCTCCTGTTTGATCCTTCTCTGGTGGAGTACCGGCAATGGAACAAATCCGGTGGCTACGAAGGAATGAAAGCTCTCCTGAAGCAGGACATTACCGCAGTTTTCTGTATGTCCGATATGATCGCCTCCGGTGCCTATGAGGCGCTTTTGGAACAACAGCTTGTTCCGGGCAGGGACATTTCCATTATCGGCTATGATAACCAGGACATTGCCTCTTCTCTTACCCCGGAAGTCACCACCATGGCCCTTCCTCTGGAGGAGCTTGGCAGTGCCGCTGCCGCAAAGCTCCTGGACATGATCGAAAACCCGGAAAGCCGCATGGAGAACAGTACCGACGTTCGCCTAAAGAGTACGTTGATCCAGCGCAGGTCGGTGTCCAGGCTCTCCTGATCCTTTGATGCATGCTTTTATGAGCATGCATCTTTTTTCTGTTTTTCTTACAGATCCTTTTTCGCTTTATCGATAATCCTTATCTGTCACGGTCGATTTCTTGACGTTCCCATGCTTTTTGCTTAAAATATACGTAATTCCTAATTTTCAGAATATATAGGCATGATGTTTGATATAGCATGGTCTCTTTTGATTTCTATTTGACTATTCTGAATTTTCTTGGGGAGGAAGGGACGGTAAATAATATGTATAAACGCTTATTTCTTCGGGGAAAACAGTGCCTGGTCTTTACCTTACTCGCCTGTTTTCTTCTGTCTGCGATCGCAGGCCATTTCCAGGTTCTGAAAACCTATGCTGCTTCCGGAGATACGTATTTTATCGAGGGGATGGACTGGAACTCCCCCATGGATCTCTATGATGCAGGCTATCTACGGGATTTTACCTTTAACGGAGGATCTCCTCTTGTACTGAACGATCCTTACAGCGAATCCGATACTTTTTCCATTGCATTTTCTCTGCCTACCGGTTTTCTTCGCGGGACCATCTTCGACCCGCAATTCCTCCTGCTGCCTGCTACTTCGGAGGATCCGGAGGAAGCCTTTGTCCGGAACATCCGCTTGGAAAATCAGGGAGAGGAAAACGACCTGCATCGGATCTGGTATACTTCCCAAAGCACCGTGTTTGATGGCAATCAGATCTCTTTCTCCACAAACGGGGCTTATTTTTCCTGGCATGAAATGTTCTATGTGGATGAAAATCTGAATGATGTGTATGCCATGTCCGGGGATGTTCCTCCTTCCGGCTCTTATTATCTTGTCTGCCTGTTCTATGATGAGGATATCCTGAGCTATGCATCAGGCGTAACGATTCCTGCATCCTTCTTTATCGCAGAAGACCCTGTTTATATCGATAATCCTGCTGCCCCTGCCGGGGAGAATACCACACCTCCTGATGCGGAACCTGCCGTTCGGGGCGAAAAAGTCACCCTGGATGTTTCCGTTTACGCAGGGGATACTATGGTTCCTTCCGTGGATGTGATCGCCTACTCCTCCAGAGGGGTTTGTTTTGGATATACCCCCTGCACCGCTTATGCCGGCGAAAAGATCTCCTTATCCATTACCCCCACCGGAGCGGATGAAGACCTGCAATATGCTTATCTCTTCCCTTCCCGAAAAAACGGATCTGCTTTTGAAGCAGTCGTTCCCGAGGATGGACACCTGGATGTCTATCTGGAGCCTCTCATGAGCGGGATCACCCTCTCCGGCCATGTCTATGATGAAAACGGCTCTCCGGTTGCCGGTGCTACCGTTTCCTGCTCCGCCCGGAACTGTGCCGGTATGTCCTTCAGCTCCCTGACGAATTCCTCCGGCTTTTATCGGATCACGGACATTACGGCGGCCGGCGGTCTGACTTCTTCTGCTTCCAAAAAGGGCTATACCCTGGAATCCTATACGTTTCCCGACAGCTCCGTTTTACCCGGAGCTTCCCTGACCCATGATTATACGCTGCCTGCAAAAGCACAGGCGTTTACCCTGAAGATCACAGGACCCGCCGATGCGGACCTGATCTATTCTGTTGCGAATCGCTGTACTGCCTCTTCCTTTGCATCCGTGAAAGATCCTTCTGGCCGCAAACTGGATGGTGACTTTGTTCTGATCGGTACAGACCAGCTGGCCTTTTATCCTGCAGCATCCGAAGATATATCCGATGTATATACGTTGCAAATTTCTTCTTCTTATTTCAAGGACAGCACCCTTACTCTGCTCTCCGGTCAGGAGGGGATCCTTACCCTGAACCGCCTTGCCGGCATCCATGCAACGGCATCTACCGCCCAGGATCTTCCCGGGACCATTCATCTGTTAGGCTTTACACCTTCCGGTGCGTCCCTCTTTACCTGTTCCGGTTCGGGGCCGGATCTTATGGAGCTCTTTGTCCTGGAGGATGCTTCCGCTACCATTTCCCTTGTTGGCTACTCCGATGAGCTTTCGAGCTGTCAGCCCCGCTCTCTTTCCGACCTTCCCGACGCCTTATTATCCGGTGCCTATTCCGATACAACGGAGATTGCGTCCGGTACCATCACGGACCTGGGGCAGCTTTCCCTGCCCTATCTATCCTCTTCTTCCTTCTTCCTGGATGCATCCTATTTCACTGCTTCCGGAGGCGGAGCAAAGGTAGGAGATACCATCTCGGTTTCCGGTCATCTCGCTTCTTCCAAATATGATTTTGAAGTGACTGCTCTTCGAGTATATGCCTGGAATCCGGCTTCCTCCTCTGCAAATGCTATTGTTACCGCTTCCTTTAAGGAAAATTCCCTGATCATAAACGGTAAGACTGTTCCTGCTTCCCTTTACTCCGGATCCCAGGACTACTGGAATATCGGCCGGCAGATTCTCCTTCCGGAGCCGGTTAAAGGTCCTCTGGATTTTTCCTGCAAACTGGAAACGCTCATTTCTTCCAATATGGAAGTGGTGGTGGAAGCAGATATTGTTTCCGGCGGTTCTACCCATAGGGCGGAGCTTATCGGTACCCAGCCCCTCTCCGGATCCCCGATTTCCTTAAAAACACCGGCACGCACTGCCAGCGGCGTCGTAAAATGCAGCGGTAATGGTTTGCCTGACCAGAATGTTTCCGTCTGGGCCGGCAATACTCTGATCGGTTCTGCCACCTGTGATCCGTATGGTTTCTGGAACCTTCGGGGACAGATCCCGGTGGATGGCAAAAATGCCCGTTCCTACCGGTTACATGCTACCTGCGGAGGCTATTCCACGAAGGAAAGTATCCTTTTGTATGATCCGGCTTCTGCTGCCTGTGAACAGATCTACATGACAGAGAACGGTAAAGCGATTCCCGATTCCTATGTGTGGACCCCTTCCAGTTCCTTTTCCTTTGAAGCCGTTGTGGATAATCCCTCGTCTGTTCGCGACGATGCCTGTTTCTATGCTATGTGCTCGGATGGCAGCGTGATCTCCCTGGCTGCACATCCCGGCAGAACACTGGATGCCGTGTCCGGTATCTCTCGTCAGGTATTTGTGTCGGATCCCTACTCCTTTGGGGAAAAGGGCCTTCTTCCTACCAAGACCTGGTTATCCTATTCCGGCCGGACTTCCGAAACAAAAACATATTCTGAGCGAGCTCCTTTGTATCCCTCGGATACCCCGGAATTTCCCCGGGATCACATTTCCTGGGAAACAGTCTCTGAGCAAACTCTTGACCGTCTGCCTACTCCTTCCGAGATCGGTACCGGTATGGCGATGACGACCCTGTTTTCTGAGATCTCTTCTTCGGATTTTGCATCCTTAAGCGGGAATAATTCCAATCATATGACCCTCTACGGAGATGATCAGAAGGATCTTTATGAAGTCTATATCTCCTTTGAAGAGGATCTTACCAGCTTCGGCATCTACGATATGGGAGACAAGCGATATTATCGCTCTGATACCTACTTTTATGATGCCTCTTCCATCCCGGCCCCGCTTTCTGTTCTTTCCAAAGAATCCGGCAACACCGTTCTTCTTTCTTCGGTTTGTCTCGTTCCCAACAGTAGCTTCGTGGAGGGCATCAATTATGCCAATGATGCTGCCATGGTCCTCAGTAAATTTTTGGATCCTACCGGAACAGTAGAGTTTACACTGGAAACCGGAGTGGAACATCTCCTTCGCTCCAGTCCGAAGACCGCCCCTTTTGCCAGCGTTATGAAATATGTGGGCATTGGCGATCTGATCAATCTGATCAACACTTCCTCCGCCGGTTTTGAGCTAAGACAAAAAACCAATGCTCTGGAAAAGGATCTTCAGATGCTGGCTTTTCTTGAAAAATATGAAAACCTGCTGGCAGGTGAATCAGATGTCAATAAAGCGCTGGGCTCCGTAAACCTGGCCCGAAGTGAACTGGATCGTGCCATGGATTTCCAGCGGGACTACATTGCCTGCTCCCTGGAGCTCGGCCTTGTGGACCTGATCTGCAACAATGCAGACAAAGTAGGAGGCCCGACAGGTGCTTTTGCAAAGGCTTTTAACGCTCTGCTCGGTCCCATCAAAAATGCCATGATGGATGCGATAAAGGCCATGGGGGCCGATAGTTCCTGGGCAGAAGCCCAAGGCACCGTTACCGAAGCCAAGCTGAAATTTATCGAAGCCACTGGGCTCAATCACGAGCAGCTTATGGAATTCTTCGCCAAATCCGAAGAAGGTGTTTTCACCGATGAAAGTATTTTGAAGATGATCCGAAAAGCCATGAACGGAGAAGATGATGAGGAAGACGAGGCGGATGATCCTGAGGGATCCGAGGAGGAGGACGAGGAGGAATTCCCGGATGACGGCTCCTGCGAATGTGAAGATTCCGAGGATTTTGTTCCCATCATCGATCCCTCCGGTTTCGTATACGAAGCGGTTGCCAGCAACCGGATCTCCGGTGCGGTGGTTACCCTGTATGGCGAAGGCATGGTTCCCTTTGATGCGGAGCACTATGAACAGGTCAATCCAGTCACCTCGGATGCCGAGGGCCATTATGCCTGGGACGTTCCCGAAGGAAACTGGTACGTACAGGTTTATCTTCCGGATTATGAAGAGGCTTCCTCTCAGTTTGATCCTGCTGCCACGGTTTCCATTGACGGCATCAACTACCTGCCGGTTCTGCCTCCTCAGCTGGATGTAAACATCCCGGTCATGAATATGGATGCTCCCCAGGCATTCATTGCCCGTTCCGGCGACGGCTTGTATTTAGTATTTGATAAGTATATGCAGGAGGATACCGTTCTGGGTGGCGTAACCTTTACTGGTTTATCCGGGGATGTAACACTCGTTCCGGTAAACTCCGAAGTTTCTCCGGCCCATACACCTGTTTGCGGAGGCATGACCCTGGCCACCCTCTATGAGGTCCGATTCTCCGGCTCTCCGGATGCACTGGATCTTTCCTCCGTCAGCGCTGCGCTTGATGCTTCCGTCCTGGGCTATAATGGTGTCTCTTCTGCCTCCACGGCTGTTTACGATCCAAGCTATGTGCTGGAAGATCTTTCCAATAAGACACCTTCCCCGCAGGAGAATCCTGACCGGGAGAATCTGGAAGAGCAAACCGCTTCTTCCTCTCCTGTACCTCTCATCGCAGGCACTCTCGTTCTCCTTGCGGCCGGCGGCGGTGCCGGTGCCTACTTCTATCGCAGAAAGAAACGTTCTGCAAAGTAAGTGTTCCTGAAAACCGTTTTTTGTCCTGTGTTTGTTCTTTATGAAAGAAAAAGAGAAGTCCGCATTGGACTTCTCTTTTTTCAGCGTTCCCGACGGGAATCGAACCCATAGCTAGCGCTTAGGAGGCGCTTGTTTTATCCGTTAAACTACGAGAACGGATGAATACGTTCTGTTCGCCAACTTCGGGAACAGAACGTACTTATTGTATCACATTCTTCTGAATCTATAAAATGCTATTCCGGATCTGAATCATACTGCAGTCCGTCGCCCATGAGCAATCCCTGCAGCCAGATATTTCCTTTGAAACGACGTCCTACCTCCGGCTCTCCGTAGAGATCCTCTTCATCGATACACAGATCCATCAGGGTTTCATTGACAAGGATCTGCATGACATAAACGCTTTTTCCGGTCATTCGGTTTCCGGATTTCCGTACGCTGCGGATCTCTCCGATGATGGAATACTGGTCACATTCTACGCCGTATGGCATAAAACTGGTATCTACCAGCGTATACAGGTCGTTGGTCCGGATTTTCTTTGTAATGGCGGAATACAGATCCATGTCTCCCAGCGTCAGGGTTTCTATGGCTTCTTCATTTCCGGCCTTTGCTTCTTTTAACAGGGTTCGCCTGTCTTTCCCTTTTTTCAGACCCTTATTCTTCGGCTGGTCGTTTTTGGTAATGGGCATCAGGATCGTTCCGGTTTCCGCCAGTGCAGATAGTGCAACGGTTAAATGACTTCCGTTTGTCAGTCCCTTTGCCTGGGCCTTCAGATAGGGAATGCTATGCTGGAGATAAAAGATCATGGTGATCCCCATCTTCATATCATCGCATACGCCCATGTAGGCATCATTGGCGCCCAGTCTCTCTATGGAGACATCTTCTTCGGAGGAGACGGACATACTGTTTAAATACGGATAGTAGTGATCCATATAGAACTGATCGTCTTCATCAAACTCTCCGCAGACTGCTATTCCAAAGCCATTGCCAAATTCCATCCGATACTGTCCGATGGTGATCCCGTCTTCTCTGGTGAAAAACTCTTTGCTGTGGTTACATTTCACCACCAGTTTTAACAGGTTTTCCACCTCTGCCGGGCCTTTTATGTCGGTAAAACCGATGGAACGTAAAAATCTATGCAAAACCTTCCTCCTGTATTAAGGACGGATCTCGGTCTTGCCTCCCATATACGGCTGCAATACCTTCGGGATCTTTACGGATCCGTCGGCCTGCAGATTGTTCTCTAAGAATGCGATCAGCATTCTGGGAGGAGCAACGACGGTATTGTTCAGGGTATGTGCAAGATACTTGGTCTTATCGTCCTTTTCTACTCGAATCTTTAATCTTCTGGCTTGTGCGTCTCCTAAGTTGGAGCAGCTTCCTACTTCGAAGTATTTCTTCTGACGAGGAGACCATGCTTCTACATCCACACTCTTTACCTTCAGATCAGCCAGATCGCCCGAGCAGCATTCCAGTGTACGAACGGGAATGTCCATGCTGCGGAACAGATCTACGGTATTCTTCCATAATTTATCAAACCACATGGGAGATTCTTCCGGCTTGCAGACCACGATCATCTCCTGCTTTTCAAACTGGTGGATACGGTATACACCTCTTTCTTCGATACCGTGTGCACCTTTTTCCTTACGGAAGCAAGGAGAATAACTGGTCAGCGTTTTCGGCAGTTCACTTTCGGGAATGATCTGGTCGATAAACTTACCGATCATGGAACGCTCACTGGTTCCGATCAGATAAAGGTCTTCGCCTTCGATCTTATACATCATGGCATCCATTTCCGCGAAGCTCATAACACCGGTCACTACATTACTGCGGATCATGAAAGGCGGTACGCAGTATGTGAAGCCGCGATCGATCATGAAGTCTCTTGCATAGGAGATCACTGCTGAATGTAATCTGGCGATGTCTCCCATGAGATAATAGAATCCGTTTCCGGCTACGCGTCTGGCGCTGTCCAGATCCAGACCGTGCAGGCTTTCCATGATCTCCGAATGGTAAGGGATCTCGAAATCCGGAACCACAGGCTCACCAAAGCGCTCTCTTTCTACATTCTCCGTGTCATCTTTTCCGATTGGTACGGAAGGATCGATGATATTTGGAATGACCATCATTCTCTTTAGGATCTCTTCCTGCAGAGCAGGCTCTTTTTCTTCCAGTTCCTGCAGACGCTTTGCATTGGCTGCTACTTCTGCCTTTTTGGCTTCTGCTTCTTCTTTCTTGCCTTCCTTCATCAGCGCACCGATCTCTTTGGAAATACGGTTTCGGCTGGCACGAAGGTCATCTGCCTCCTGCTGAACCTGGCGGCTTTCAGCGTCCAGAGCGATCACTTCATCTACCAGAGGAAGCTTGCTGTCCTGGAATTTCTTTCGGATGTTTTCCTTTACGACTTCCGGATTTTCTCTTAAAAACTTGATATCGATCATTTCTATCTCCTTTAACTTAAGCGATCTTCCACAGACTCAATATAGAGTGTTTTTTCTTTGCTTAAGTCTACATACATATTATTGATGGGGCTGCCGGATGCTGAGGCCAGCAGTTTTACTCTGGGCTTATCCGGCATGTTCTGGTTTTGTTCTTCGATCATGGCAAGCCGCCCATCATTTAACCGTACTTTGGTTCCGATGGGGAAGGTTGTAAACAGATTTAAAAATTCCAGCAGAACCGCTCTGTCATATTTGATGTTCTGGTAGATCTTCAGATACTCAGCAGCCTCAAAAACCTTCACCGGATGATTTGCGATACCACACACATTATCGTCAAATTCCTCTACAATGGAAAGGATCTTTTCTGCGGTGGTCCGGGTTTGCCTTCCGAAGGGGAATCCGCTGCCGTTCATATTTTCATGATGATTGAGGATCATCTTTTTGGTTGCATCGCTCAGCCACGTTTCATTCTGGATCACATTATAAGCATATACGGGATGGGTCAAAAACTCTTTCCTGTCTTTTTCCGACATCTCGCTTAAGTTATGGTTAATGTAGTCCACCGTAATATATCGAAGACCCAGATCATGTAACAAACCTGCGACTCCGATATCATGTATAGTCTTTTTACTGAGACCTAAGTGGATCGCCATCAAAATGGACATAGAGCTTACATTCACCGAATGCTCATAGATATCCGGCGTCTTCATTCGGATCTCGTACACATGTTCGACTACTTTTTCTTCGTTTATGATCTGCTCAATGATCTCATCTGCAGTCTGGCTGAGTTCTTCCAGCTCCTTCTTGTTTCGGTAAGTATGTCTCTCCAGGATCTTTCGCACATGATCCTGTACCCGTTGCGTAGTATCTTCCTTTACCTGATGACTTTCCGGTTTTAATTCGATGTCATCACGAACGGTTACTGTATCAATGTGCATCCGTTCCAGCTTGACGATCATTTCCTTCGTCAGTTTGGTTCCGGGTGCCAGGAGCATCTTGTGGCTGGGTGTCTCAACTTCCAATGCAACGATGTCATTTTCTTTGAGTTGCGCTAATTTCTTTTTAATCAATTCCCATCGCCTGATTCAGCGCCTGCTGTTCTTCTTCACCCAACAGGATCACTGACTTTCCATTCTTAATCTCTTTGATATACGAGTAACCACCTTCTGTACTGTGTACAGAATTTAATATGAAACCATTGTCCTTTCCATCCAGAAGTGCCAGAGAGAAACTGAGTTTTCCTCCCATCTGGTTGAAGGCATCATATTTCACCAGTCCGATCTTCTGATAGCATCCCGTCAGCTGCTTATAGATATCCTTGATATCCCCTTTGCTTTTTTCGGTAGCTGCTCGCAGGTATCGGTTGTCTTCCAGAAGAGTCATGATCTTCTCTTCCAGGGTACCTGCATTCTTTCCTTTCATGAACTGATTGTACCGTTTTTTCAAATGACTGAGATTTGCCGCCTGTACGATCACCAGGATCAGTAGTAATACAATGCAGGCCGCCAGTCCGATGAAGAAATATCCGAAATCAACATTTCCTAATCCAATATTACTTAATACGACGCTTTCCATTTGTTCCCCTATACGTTTCCTTTATTATTTGCCCATTAAAAGGTCACAAAGTTTATCAAACTCTTCTGCGGAGTAGAAATCGATCTCCAGTTTTCCGGATCCGTTTTCTCCGGATACCACTGATACCTTTGTATTCAATTTACTCTTTAAGAGTTCTTCTCTCTTGCGATAGATTGCCTCCAGGCTTTCATCCTTTTCTTTCTTTTTGTTCTTTCCCTGAGGCTTTCCGATCTGCTTAACCAGCTTTTCCACTTCCCGGACAGAGAGTTTCTCATCGAATGCCTGTTGTGCCAACTCGTACTGCTTGTCCGGATCCTCCACAGTAAGAAGTGCTCTTACATGTCCGGTAGTCAGCTTTTCATCGATGAGCATCTGCTGTACTTCATCACTGAGCTTTAACAGACGGATCGCATTGGTCACTGCACTACGGCTCTTGGACACCTTCTCGGCAACTTCATCCTGCTTAAAGTGAAATTCATCCATCAGTCGCTTGTATGCCTGCGCTTCTTCGATGGGATTTAAATCTTCACGCTGGATATTTTCGATCAGGGAGATCTCTACGATCTCTTCTTCTGTGAAATTCTTGATCACAACCGGAACTTCCTTGATGCCGGCCAGTTTGCAGGCACGCCATCTTCGTTCCCCTGCGATGATCTCATAATGATCCTTCCGATCCTGTACAATGATCGGCTGGATCAATCCATATTGCTTAATGGAATCTGCTAATTCCTGCAGAGCATCCTCATCAAAGTTCTTTCGGGGCTGATTGCGGTTAGGCTCGATCTTAGAGATCTTAACGATCGTCTCCGTGCCACCTTTGGTCATTTCCTGTAAATAGGAACTGGCAGGTTCTTCCGCCGGCTTTTCTGCTTTCTGGGTACTGCGGATCATTCCGTCAAACCCTTTGCCAAGGCCGCCTTTGGTTTTCTTCTTTATCTCCGCCATCTTCTCTACTCCTCCCTGTTTCATGTAAAGCACATGGCCTTACCTGTTTTATTTCTGCCGGATCACTTCATCTGCCAGAGATCGATAAGCTTCCGCACCGGTAGACTTTGGATCATATACAATGATCGGCTGTCCGTAGCTGGGTGCTTCAGAGAGTCGAACACTTCTGGGGATGATGGTATTATAGATGTTCTCGGTCAGGTTTTCCTTAACATTCTCTACAACCTGATTGGAGAGATTGGTGCGGGAATCATACATGGTAAATACCACACCATCCATGGTCAGCTTTTCATTTAATCGCTCTTTGATCAGATTGATGGTCAGGATCAACTGGCTTAATCCTTCCAGCGCATAATACTCACACTGGATGGGTACGATCACGGAATCTGCTGCTGTCAGTACATTGATGGTCATCTGATTCACTGCCGGAGGACAATCGATCAGGATGTAGTCGTACTGGTCGGTCACATAATCGATCTCATCCTTTAAGATGAATTCTCTTCGATCGTTATCCATGCTGGTCAGCTCAATCTCAAATGCTGCCAGGTCCATATTGGCCGGGATCAGATTGATGTTGTCGGATACATCTTTGATCAGACAGTCCGGAATGGTTGCTTCTCCTAAAAGCAGATCGTACAGGGTGTATTCCAGTTCGTTCTTGTCTACACCCAGTCCACTGGTTGCGTTTCCCTGGGGATCGGCATCGATGATCAGGACCTTTTTGCCTTTTTCTGCCAACGCAGCTCCCAGATTTACAGTGGTGGTTGTCTTCCCAACCCCGCCTTTGTTATTTGCTATGGCGATAATTCTACCCATATTGCTTCTTTTGTTCCCCGTTTTTCCTGCCATATCGTTCCACCACAACATCTAGTGATGTTTCTTTTGTTTCACAGTATGGCTTTTTTTCTTGTTGTAGGATGTTTCACATTGGCTGCCACTATATTTAGTGGCCTGCATGTTTCACGTGAAACATCATATAGTATTTGTTTTAATTGGTTGAAACAATTACACCACAATGTTTCACGTGAAACATCGTGGGAATGGTGCCTAAATCTAGTATACCTTGATCAGATTGTTACGAATTGCAAAGATTGCAGCCTGTGTACGGTCAGAAACATTGATTTTTTTAAAGATATTGGAGATATGATTCTTTACTGTGCGTTCGCTGATATCCAAACTGTTGGCAATTTCCTTATTAAAGTTGCCACTGGCAACCTGGATCAGAACTTCCAACTCTCTTCTGGTAAGAGAGCCGATCTTTTCCTGATCGATATCGCGATTGATCAGTCTTGAATTTAAAGAAGGGATCAGAGAAGGTTGGATATATTCATCCCCCTTCTGCACACATTCCACCGCACTCTTTAAATCTTCGGCACCGGAGTCTTTCAGGATATAACCATCCACACCCATATCAACTGCCTTCACCAGATATTCTACTTCATCATGAACAGTAAGGATCAGAACCTTGACACTGATATGGTCTTCCTGTAACTGTTCCAGAACTTCCAGACCATTCATCTTGGGCATATTGATATCCAGGAGAAGAACATCGGGCTTTAATTTCTTGATGACATCCATGGTCTCTTCTCCGTCGGCAGCTACTCCGACTACTTTGATCTTTCCGTCAAACTCCAGAAGATTACGGATGCCTTCACGAACCATTGCATGATCATCTGCAATAACAACCTTAATACTATTATCCATACCTATATTCCTCTCTTTCAACCTATTAATTCCGTTGGAATTGAAATTGTAATTTTTGTACCGGCACCGGCCTTAGAATGAATGGAGATGTCTCCGCCTAAAACAGAGATCCGCTCTCTTAATATCTTGAGTCCAAAATGATGATCGTCATCGTAACTCTTTACGTTAAATCCAATACCGTCATCCTGTACCACAAAAGTATATTCTTCATCCGTTTGTGTTGCCCTGATATTCAGATTATTCGCCTTAGAATATTTAATGGCATTGATCACACATTCCCGAAGGGATCGATAGATGGTCGCGATCAAAAAAGTGTTTTCACATGAAACATTTTGATAATCCTTATGGATCAGCATATTGGGACACAATTTGTTGGCGTCCTGTTCTGCCTTTTCCACTAAACGATCCAGCGTGTCTACCAAACCCAGGTCTTCAATGGCCATTGGTCTGAGTTCAAACAACTGACTTCGCATGTCCTGTATGGTAAGGCGAAGATAATCTTCACATTCCTTTAATTCTGTTTTTGCCCGTTCTTCATCGGTGCCAATGCAAAGCCTTACAAGGTCTAAACGCAGGATCAAGCTGGTGAGATTCTGCAGCGGGCCATCATGCATATCCCGGGCCATTCGCTGCCGTTCTTTTTCCTGAATCTCCAGAACCTGCAGATTCGTCAGGTTGGGTTTTTCTCCCTTGGAAGGACGCGTCAGTTTTTCCAGACTTTCCTTATAAGAAGACAGCTTATCCAACCGCCTGGTAAGATCTTGTTCTTCCTGCTCCAGAATTTTCAGCTTCTCCTTATAGACAACAGCTCGATCATCAACCTTGCCGACAACCGCTCTGGGAGAAAAAGCAGCATCTTCCTGAAAGGAAGTATCCAGAGAACGCAGAAAGGCATTTGTCTCCTGCATTTCGATCTGGATCTTTTCCAGAGACTCTTTGCATTCATAAATATCTTCATTTAAACCAAGAAGAAGTTTCCTGGCAGTTGCTTCATTTTTCGTCATCTAACTCTCTCTAAAATGTTGAGAAGAAAGTACTATGCACCTCTTTTATCATAGCCCATTCCCAACTTTATGAAAAGAACAAATTTAACACAGAGGCTCTTTTGTAGGAAGCCCTGCTTTTCTGGGATATGACATTGGTGTCGCTTTTGTCTTTTTGATGCAGATCATAAAACGGTAGTAATCGGTACCGGGCAGCATAAACTCTTTCGTTTCTAAAACTGTCCCGCCACAAAGAGAAATAGCCTTTCCCGCCGCTTCCAGTTCTTCCGCTCCTTTTTCTGCCTTATAGGAAATAAAGGAGCCTGCGACTTTCACAAAAGGCAGACAAAGTTCGGAAAGAGAAGACAGATTGGCAACCGCACGGGATACGCACAGGTCAAACTGTTCCCGGTATGCTTTATCCTTTCCGAAATCTTCCGCTCTTCCGTGAACGGTAACGATATCCTTAAGACAAAGCGTCTCGATCACTTCATTTAAAAAGGTCAATCTCTTATTCAGGGAATCCAGCAGCGTCACCTGCAAATTCGGAAAACAGATCTTTAAGGGAATTCCGGGAAAACCGGCTCCGGTTCCCACATCCAAGAGGGAAAGCTTCTGCCCTTTTAACGAATGGATGGAAAGCACTTTCACCAGGGATAAAGAATCCAGAAAATGTTTATTACAGACTTCCTCAAATTCCGTAATAGAGGTCAGGTTCATCCTTTCATTCCAGCGGATCAGAAGATCATAATAGGATTGAAATGCTAAAACCTGCTCCTTAGTCAGTTCAATATCCAGTTCCTTACAAGCTGAAATAAAACGCTCCATTTATACCTTTCCGCTAATCTTCTCCAAATGAACCAGCAGCATGGAAATGTCTGCCGGTGTAACACCGGAAATACGAGATGCCTGTCCGATAGAAATAGGACGAAACTCCTTTAACTTTTGTCTTGCCTCCAAACGAAGGGAATCCACTGCATCGTAATCCAGGTCCGCAGGGATCTTTTTACCTTCCAGCTTGGAAAACTGTTCCACCTGTTTGTTTTGCCTGGAAATATAACCGGCATATTTGATCTGGATATTGACCTGTTCCCGTACAGCCCGGGGAAGATCTTTCCGCTCCGGATCCAAGGGGGCCACCAGATCATAGGTAAGCTCCGGTCTGCAGATCAGTTCTGCAAGAGAGCATCCGGTCTTTAAAGGTTCCGAACCAAGGCTTTCCAAAAAAGCTCCGGTCTTTGCAGCCGCTCCAACGATCACGGTGTGAAGACGCTCCATCTCCTGCCGGATCAATTCTTCTTTTTTAAGGACCTTTTCATAATCCTCTTTGGAAACCAGGCCCACCTGATATCCGTACTTTCTAAGACGCAGGTCCGCATTATCCTGTCTGAGTAACAACCGATACTCAGCTCGGGAGGTCATCATGCGATAAGGCTCCCGATTGTCCTTGGTTACCAGGTCATCGATGAGCACACCGATATATGATTCAGACCTGGACAAGATCAGCGGCTCTTTTCCCAAAAGCAACCGGGAAGCATTGATCCCGGCGATCAATCCCTGGGCAGCTGCTTCTTCATAACCGCTACTGCCGTTAAACTGACCCGCTGCAAATAATCCGGAAATCTTTTTAAATTCCAGAGAAGGATACAACTCTCTGGCAGAAATGCAATCATACTCAATGGCATATGCATTTTTAACGATCTTACAATGCTCCAACCCGGGAACCGTGCGGTACATGGCAAGCTGCACATCTTCCGGAAGGGAAGAACTCATGCCGCCCACATACATTTCATTGGTAAACAAACCTTCCGGCTCGATAAAGACCTGATGCCGCTCCTTTTCCGCAAAACGGACCACCTTATCCTCAATGGAAGGACAGTATCTGGGTCCGGTTCCTTCGATCACACCGGCATAGATCGGAGAACGATCCAGATTTTCCCGGATGATCTCATGGGTTTCTTCGTTGGTATAAGTCAGATAACAGCTGACCTGCTCTTTTTGAATAGAATCCGGATCCGTGGAAAACGAAAACGGAACGATCTCCTCATCCCCTTTTTGTTCTTCCATCTTGGAATAATCCAGTGTCCGCCCATCCATGCGGGCAGGTGTTCCCGTCTTAAAACGGCGAAGAGAGATCCCCAGCTCACTTAAAGACGAAGATAACTGATTGGCTGCCTGTAAACCGTTGGGTCCGGTATAGGTAATAGACTCTCCGCAAAGACATCTGGCTTTCAGATACGTTCCGGTACAGATGATCACAGCCCGGCAAAGATAGATTCCCCCGGTTGCAATGCGCACGCCGGTGATCTGTCTGGAAGCCAGGGTATCGGATCGGTCATCCTTTCTATCTTCTGTAAGAATTTCACAAACTTCTGCCTGTTTAATGGAAAGGTGTTCCTGATTTTCCAGAACCCTTCGCATTTCAGCAGAATAGGCTGCTTTATCTGCCTGCGCCCTGAGAGAATGAACCGCAGGACCTTTGGAAGCATTGAGCATCTTGGACTGAATAAAGGTTTTATCAATATTTTTGCCCATTTCTCCGCCCAGTGCATCCAGTTCCCGCACCAGATGACCTTTAGAGGATCCTCCGATATTTGGATTACAGGGCATGAGAGCGATACTGTCCACACTGACCGTAAAGATCACGGTTTCCAGGCCCATTCTTGCACAGGCCAGTGCTGCTTCACATCCTGCATGACCTGCTCCGATAACACAAACATCTACCTGCTCGCGAATCTGTGTATGATGTTTTTTGATAAGAGTTGTCGTATCCATAAAACTGTTCCGTTATTATTTGCCCATGCAGAATTTGGAAAAGATCTCTTCTGCCAGATCATCATCGATTTCTTCTCCGATGATAAATCCCAGGGCCTTATAAGCATCCATCAGATCGATGGAAAGGAAATCCTCAGGCATGTTCTGTTCCAGAGAATGCTGAACCTGCAGTAAGGATTGCCTCGCCTGTTCCATTAGCTGTTTGTGCCTTACATTGGTAAGATAAATCTGATCGTTCATGGTCAAGTCCCCGTGGTAAAACATTTCCTTCACGGTATTTGCCAATGCATCTACTCCTTCTCCGTTTAATGCGGAAATCGGAAGAATACATCCGGCATTGGGAAGAAGAGAAAGGATATCCTCCCTTTGTACGCTCTGAACCAGATCCGTTTTATTCTGTAAAACAATGACTTTTTTATCCCGGATCAGATCTGCGATCTGCCGATCTTCTTCGGTAATGGGTGCAGAACCATCCACCAGGTACAGGATCAGGTCTGCTTTTTTTGCGTAAGTAAGAGCTTTCTCCACACCGATCTGCTCGATCTTATCCTGAGAAGACCGGATACCGGCTGTATCCACCAGATGCAGTTGCATACCATCCAGTAAGATATCTTCCTCCAGAACATCTCTGGTCGTTCCTGCAATATCCGTAACGATTGCTCTGTTTTCCCCCAGCAGATAATTTAACAGGGAGGACTTTCCGGCATTGGGCTTTCCCAGAATAACGGTATAGATTCCTTCCTTTCGGATCTTTCCGCTTTCATAAGACAGGATCAGTTTCTCGGTTTGGGAAAGAAGGGTTTTGCATTTATCGGAAAGCTTCTCCGGATAACCATCCAGAGAAATATGTTCAGGATCATCCAATGCAGATTCGATAAACGCAATCTCATATAAAATATCTGCACGCATGGATGCGATCAGCCGGGACAATTCACCCCTTAACTGTTTCATGGAAGCATCCAGTGCAAAAGCATTTTGCGCAGAAATGGTATCCATCACCGCTTCTGCTTCCGACAGATCCAGACGACCGTTTAGAAATGCTCTTCTGGTAAACTCTCCGGGTGAAGCGATACGAACACCTTTTTCCGTAAGGAGATGCAAGACCTTCTGCAAAACAAAAGGTCCTCCATGACAATTGATCTCCACAGAATCTTCGGCTGTATAGGAATGGGGTGCACGAAAAACAGAGACCAGAACCTCATCGATCACCTGATCCTGATCATAGATAAAACCATAATGCATGGTGTAGGCTTTGGCCTCTAAAAGAGAATGACGACTTTTCGCCTTAAAAATACTATCGCATAATGCGATGGCCTCCGGCCCGCTTACTCGAATGATCCCAATCCCGGAGGGAGCTGTGGCCGTAGCGATCGCACAGATCGTATCAGACAGATACATGGCACTCCATAAAGAAAAGTCCGCAGTAATTCACAAACTCCGGACTTTTCCGCATAAAAAGCTTATTTCTTTAAAGTAACAACAACGTGACGATAAGGCTCTTCTCCTTCAGAATGGGTGGTAACATAACGATCATTCTGAAGTGCAGAGTGGATGATCCGTCTTTCATAAGGATTCATGGGCTCTAAAGAAACACTTCTCTTTGTTCTCTTAACCTTATAGGAAATATTCTTTGCCAGATTCTCCAGAGTTTCTTTTCTTCTTCTTCTGTAATCTTCGGTATCAACCTTTACACGAATGTACTCTTCGGTATCACGGTTTACCACCAGAGAAACCAGATACTGTAAGGAATCCAGAGTCTGTCCTCTCTTACCGATGAGCAGACCCATGTCATCACCGGTCAGGTTGATATCCAGTTCCTTTTCGTCATCGTTATAAGAAGCATCAATGACAACGGTCATATCCATTGCGGCAAATACATCATTTAAGAAAGCCTTTGCCTGATCGGTAAGGGAACCCTTTACCTTCGCACGGATCACCGCCTGCTTGGAACCGATTCCAAGGAAACCGGATGCGCCTTCTTCAACAACTTCATATTCCAGCTTATCGCTGGTAACGGAAAATTTCTGACAAGCTTCAGTAATTGCATCTTCTACTGTTTTCGAACTAAATACTTCAAAATCTGCCATTGTTTTGTCCTCGTTATCCTATAATCATTTATCGGTTGTAATCGTTATAATCGCTGACTAAATTGATCTTTTCAGCGATACTTCCCTTCTTTGGATTATCTACGTATAATCCGCTGGAATCAACGGAAGAAGAAGCAGAACTGTTTCTGGTGATCCGCTCTCTTCTGGAAAGACGAGCCTGGCTAACCTGCTGTTGCTGTTCACCTGCTGCAGCCTGGATTGCTCTGGTACTCTTCTCCGCATAGCTGCTTAAATTACCGGTAAGGCCGGCTTTTTCCAGTTTTTTGGCAGCTTTTGCCTTATTTTTCTCAATTTCCTTATCCCAGTCGATCTTATCGATCTGCTTGTTGATAACAACCTGCTGAATACCACGGATCACAGCACCGGCGATCCAGTAGATACCCATACCTGCAGGAAGTGTAAAACAGAACACCGCAGACATGATCGGCATCATGACGTTCATGGTCTTCATGGACTGCGCCATGGAATCAGCGGTGGAATCTCCGGTAGGTTGCGTATTCTGATTGGGCATCAGTTTAACGGAGATCCATTGCGTAACAGCAGATAAAACAGGGATCAGAAGCGCTGCAACACACATCAGATAAGCACCGGATGCCCAGGCATTATGGAATGTAACAGAAGGAGAATCTCCGATGTTTAATCCTAAAAAGTTGTTGTAACGGCTCAGCAGATCTGTAGTTTTGGTAATCGATTCGCTAAGATCCGGATACTGGGAAAGCAGCGTGGACCAGTCGGTAGTAGAAGAACGATACAGAACATCAATGTAGGTATTCTGTACATATTCCGTTACGCCGGAGGTAAAAGATTCATTGGTAAACTGCTTTGCATACATCTGCGCTCCGGATAAGGACTGTAAAAATTCGGCACTGCCGGATTTTCCGATGAGCTCATCCACCAGAGGAAAGAAGGCATTCTTTACCTGCGCTACATAAGCAGGGATCGCATAGATAACACGGTACAAAGACCAGAGGATCGGTAACTGGATCAAAAGCTGCAGACAGCTACCGGTAGGTGAAACACCGTATTTTGCATAAACGGCATTGGTCTCCTGATTCATGGCCATCATGGAATCATTGTCCTTACGATCCTTATACTTATCACGGATCTTCTGCAGTTCCGGATTCATTTTGGCCTGTAATTTGGAGAATTTCTGCTGACGAATGGTAAGTGGCAGCAGACAGAGATAGATCACGATGGTAAAAATGATAATGGCAAGGCCGATGTTTGGAATGCCAACGGCATTTAAAACACGAAAGATCCCATCCATGAGCAGACCCTGAATATCCTGGATCCAGCGCATCAGGAAAAAGCTTCCGGTTTTGGTTGCTAAGATATCCATATTACTCCATTCTCGTAGAGAAATACTTTTTCCTCATTTTGGGGACCGGATCATACCCTCCTTTTGAAAAAGGATTGCAACGAAGGATCCTCCATAATGCAAGAAAACTCCCTTTGAAAGCACCATAGGTTTCCACGGCTTCCCGGCCGTATTCGGAACAGCTGGGATAATAGGGACATTTGGTACTCTTAAGAGGAGACAGATATTTCTGATACAGTTTTATGAGATAAATCAATAATGCTTTCATGATTCTCTTTCAAAAGAACATCTCTCAGACAAAATAAAAGATCAGGAATGAGTTTCTTCTATAATAATGTGCTGCGATTTACTGAGAGACAACAAAGAAGCTTCGATATCATGATAAGAAGCCTCCGCCGCAGCTTTTCTGGCAACGACTACTATATCTAAACCACTATTAAATATATTTTCATGTAGTCGGTAACTTTCGCGAACAAGACGGGCAAAGTGATGTCTTATCACTGAATTTCCCACTTTCTTGCTGCATGTGATTCCAAGACGGTTTATCGGCAGACCATTTTTCACAGCATAAACGACAATATATTTATTTGCTCTGCTTTTACCGTTGTGATAAACGTTCTGGAATTGTTGATTGTTTTTCAGAGATTCCGTATAAAATCCTCCAAAAAGAAAAAGGCCACAAAGCTGCGGCCTAAACAGTTAATCTCTTTCTTCCCTTAGCTCTTCTTGCAGCTAATACCTTTCTGCCGCCTGCAGAACTCATTCTAGCACGAAAGCCATGAACCTTACTTCTCTGTC
>JAILDL010000120.1 GCA_024689465.1 Lachnospiraceae bacterium | reverse complement strand
GGGGATGGTTTCTTTGCAGTCAGAGGCTCTGACGGGAACACTTATTATACCCGCTCCGGTGACTTTACCTGGGCGATCGGCAATAACAATACGGTGGAGCTGACCACCTCCGACGGCTATGTGGTTCTAAGCACCACCGGTCAGCCCATCACCTTCTCAACCCAGACCTATGCGGCCAATAAGATCACCATTTCTTCCGACGGCAGTTTCTACTACCCGGATGCATCCAACAATCCCCAGCCTCTGGGGGTACAGTTTGGTGTATACCAGTTCAGCAATCCTGCAGGTCTTACCCGGGAAGGAGACAACCTGTATGCACAGTCCGCTGCCAGCGGCGGACCCTTAAACGAAGCAACCAATACGGCCCTTACCCGTACCAAGGTCATTCAGGGCTATCTGGAGATGTCCAATGTGCAGGTAGCAGACGAGATGGTAAACCTCATCGTGGCACAGCGTGCCTATGAGATGAATTCCAAGGCCATCACCACCACCGACGAAATGATGGCACAGGCCAATGAACTGAAGCGTTAAGCGTAAGGAGAATCCATGAATATCGGCGGAATGGGACTGGACAGCTATTTAAGCTACGTAACCGAAAATGCCGGAAAAGGGCAGCAGGAAAAGGTGAAGCAGGCACTGGAAAATGCGAAGACCTCCGCTGCGCAGGCGACAAGTGATGACGAGCTCATGGAGGTCTGCAAGACCTTTGAAGCATACTTTGTGGAGCAGGTCATGAAGGAAGTGGTAAAGACCACCACCCTGTTCGGGGATGATACCATGTCCTCCTCCACCCGAACCCTTCTGGATTATTACAAGGATCAGGCCCTGCAGACGGCTTCCAAGTCGGTTACGGACCAGCAGAATCTGGGGCTTGCCCAGATGTTATATGATCAGATGAAGAGGAACGGATCTGTTTAGAAGTGGAAGTATTTAAAGGCTATGTGGATCACATCGTATACCGGAATGAAGAGAACGGTTATACGGTTTTTGAATTAGTGGAAACAGGAGAGGAACCCATCTTTTGCGTGGGTACATTTCCTGGACTGGATGCCGGGGAAACCGTAGAGGTGGAAGGCGATCTGGTGGAACATCCTGTTTACGGTACACAGATCAAAGCATCTACCTGGAGGGTCGTCCCTCCGGACGATGTTACCAGTATGGAGCGCTATCTGGCCTCCGGCGCTGTAAAGGGCATCGGCCCTACTCTGGCAGCGCGGATCATCAAAACTTTTGGAGACGATACTTTTCGGATCATGGAAGAAGAACCGGAACGCCTCACATCGGTCAAAGGCATCAGCGAGCGGATCGCCCGGGAGATTGCAGACCAGATGGAGGAAAAGAAGGATCTTCGTAACGCCATGGTCTTTTTGCAGCAGTATGGAATCTCCAATACTCTGGCTGTCAAAATCTATGACACCTACGGTACGGAACGTCTGTACCAGATCCTGAAGGAAAATCCATATAAAATGGCGGAAGACATCAGCGGTGTGGGGTTTAAGATCGCGGATGGCATTGCTGCGCGCATCGGTATTCAGGCCAACTCCGAATACCGGATCCGCAGCGGGATCCTTTACTGCCTTCTGCGGGCAGAAGCAGAGGGCCATAGCTTCCTGCCGGAAGCAGAGTTAAAGGCCCATGCGGAAGAACTTTTGCAGGTACCGTTGGAGGGGATCGATTCGGTCCTGGTAGACATGATGGTGGAAAAGAAGATCATGTTGTCCCCGGATCCAAACGGGACAAATCGGGTTTATGCCGCCAGCTTCTATTATGAGGAACTGCGCTGCGCCCGTATGCTCCTGCAGCTCAATATCCCCTTTTATGCTCCGGAAGGAACGGAATTTTTGCCGGTGGAGGAGTGGGACGCCCACATACCCAAAGCGGACCTTACCCATATCACACAAAGACTTTCTGCACTGGAAAAGTCGGAGGAGATCACCCTGGATGAACTGCAGAAAAGGGCAGTCTTAAGTGCTGCCTGCAACGGTGTGTTCATCTTATCCGGCGGCCCCGGAACAGGAAAGACTACTACCATCAATACCATGATCCGGTATTTTGAAGGGGAGGGCATGGACATCGCTCTGGCAGCCCCTACGGGACGTGCGGCAAAGCGCATGACGGAAGCAACGGGGATGGAAGCCAGGACCCTTCACCGCCTGCTGGAACTATCCGGAGGCATGGGCGATGACAGACAAAAGGCAAGGTTTGAGCGAAACAGCGAAAACCCATTGGAATACGATGTGGTGATCGTGGATGAGATGTCCATGGTGGATATCCATCTGCTCCACGCGCTGCTACAGGCCATCGGAGCAGGCACCCGCCTGATCATGGTAGGCGATGTGGACCAACTGCCCAGTGTGGGACCGGGACAGGTCCTGCGGGACATGATGGAAAGCGGGATCTTTCCCATGGTGGTCCTGCGTCATATCTTTAGGCAGGCAGGCAGCAGCGATATCATCTTAAATGCCCATCACATCAATCAGGGAGAGCCCATCCGTCTGGATACCCAAAGTAAGGATTTCTTTTTCCTGGAGCGGGACAATCCGGAGGTGATCTACAAGCATATGATCCAGCTGATCCGGGACAAACTCCCGGGGTATGTTCATGCGGATCCTTCGGAGATACAGGTGCTGACACCCATGCGGAAAGGCAATCTGGGAGCACAGACCTTAAATAAGGTGCTACAGCAGTATCTAAATCCTGCAGGACCGGACCGGGAAGAAATGGAATACGGTGAAAATATCCTCCGGGAAGGGGATAAGGTCATGCAGATCAAAAACAACTATCAGCTGGAATGGCAGATCCTTGGAAACTTCGGGATCCCACTGGATAAAGGCCTGGGCGTCTTTAACGGCGATATGGGGACGGTCCGGGAGATCCGGAAAAAGGAACAGAGCGTTACGGTGGAATTTGATGAAGGCAGGATCGTGGAGTATCCTTTCTCCCAGCTGGATGAGCTGGAACTGGCCTACGCCATCACCATTCACAAATCCCAGGGAAGTGAGTACCCGGCTGTGCTGATGCCGATCCTGTCGGGCCCTGCGGTGCTCTTAAACCGAAACTTATTGTATACCGGCGTAACGAGAGCCAAAAGCTGCGTCATGATCCTGGGATCGGCGGCCAAGATCCGGGAAATGATCGCCAACGAAAGTGAAAACAAACGTTATACCAGCTTAAGGGAACGCCTTCTGGAACTGCGGGAGGCAGATCTGAAGCTGCAAAACGGATAAAGGAAGTACATGTTTGATAAGATCCGAAATTTTATAGCCTTTCTGGTACAGCTGGTCTATCCCGGAAGGTGCCCTTTGTGCGATGACATCGTCGTCCCCTTTGGCAAAACGGTGTGTACGGAGTGCTACCGGAAGATCCGCTATATCCGCCAGCCGGTGTGCAACCGCTGCGGCAAGGAACTTGGCAGCACCGAAAAGATGCTGTGCGGAGACTGCACAAAAAGGCCGCACAATTTTACAAAAGGCAGGGCGGTGTTTCCCTATGACGAGATCGCGCCTTCCCTGTACCGGTTTAAGTATGCCGGGCGAAAGGAATATGCCCGTTTTTACGGAGAAGAAGCCGTGCGCCTTTTGGGAGATGAGATCCTCTCCTGGAATGTGGATGCCATCATCCCGGTGCCCATCCATATCAGCCGCTGGAGAAAGAGGGGGTACAACCAGGCAAAAGAGGTGGCAAAGGTCATGGGAAAAAAGCTTGGGATCCCGGTCTTATCCGGCCTTGTTCGAAGGACGAAAAAAACCGTACCTATGAAGGTTTTGGGGCTTTCGGAGCGCCAAAATAATTTGAAAAAGGCTTTCCATATAGGGCGAAATGATGTAAGATTGAAACGAGTACTAATCGTCGATGACATCTATACGACGGGCTCAACCATCGATGCTATGGCAGATAAATTACGGCAACATGCCGTTCAGGATATCTACTTCGTGGCGATCGCCATCGGTAGCGGTGTATAGGAGGTATAAGTATGAATGTACGTAATTGCAGAAAATGCGGAAAGATCTTTAACTATGTTGCAGGACCCCCTATTTGTCCCAACTGCAGAAAAGAGCAGGAAGACAAATTTCAGGAAGTTAAGAAGTATGTGTATGAGCATCCCGGCGTAGGCATTCATGAGGTTTCCCGTGAGTGCGAAGTGGAGACCAGCCAGATCCAGCAGTGGATCCGTGAAGAGCGTCTGGAGTTCTCCACCGATTCCGATATCGGGCTGACGTGTGAGAAGTGCGGTGCCATGATCCGCAGCGGTCGTTTCTGCGAGAAATGTAAGAACGAAATGGCCAACGGATTCAATGCTGCCATCGGCGCAAACAAGAAGCCGGCGCCTGTTCAGAAGAAGCCTGAGAAGGAAAATCCCAGAATGCGTTTCCTGAACAACTAAGGATAGCAGAGGCAGTACATGATCGATGAAGAACGGATCATCCTGATGACCAGGATGGCGTCCTATGAAGAAAGTGAAGGGAAGAAGAATATCGCTATCGGAAACTATTTCCGAAGCGATTATCTTTCCCTGCAGGTTTTAAAGGCAGTTCTTTGCGGAAGCCTGGCTTACTTCATGCTGGTGGGCGCATATGTTATGTATCATTTTGAAGAACTCATGAGTGACATCTACCGGATGGACCTTATGGGGATCGGTAAGAAACTTCTGACAATGTATCTGATCGGTGTGGGCGTTTACGCCCTGCTGGCATACATTGTCTGTGCCTGGAAATATCACAACGCCCGGAAGAACTTAAAGCGTTATTACAACAACCTCCGGAAGCTAAATGCTCTGTACAAAGCCAGGTAAGAAAGCGTAGCAATGAGAAATCTTTTGGAATTCCGTGAATACCTGCGGGTATTCTACAGCAAATATGATGTTTATGTTAAGCCGGCAGGAAAGTTCCTGCTTGCTTTTCTTGTGTTACAGGTCATTAACGCGAGACTTGGTTACATGGACCGTATAAACAGCATCTCCATGGTACTGATCGTAGCACTGATGTGCTCCTTTATGCCCCGGAACTTTATTGTTGTCTGTGCGACCGGGTTTATCCTGCTCCACCTTTACAGCCTCTCTCTGGAAGCTGCCATTGTGGGCTTCATCCTGTTCTTTATCATGTTCCTGCTGTTCTTTCGGTTTTCCTCTAAGGATACGGTGGTGGTTGCGCTGATGCCCATCCTGTTCCTTATTAAGATCCCTTATGTGATTCCGGTAGCGCTGGGTCTTGTCAGCAATCCGGTATCGGCGGTATCTGCAGGCTGCGGCGTAGCCGTTTACTATTTCCTGCACTTTATCGTTTCCAATGAGTCTGCCCTCACCGAGATGGGGGACGACGATATGATGACCAGATTCCGCTTCATCGTGGACGGACTGCTGGAAAACAAAGGTATGCTGGTGGTGATCGTTGCATTTGCCATTACCATTGCCGTTGTCTACATCATCCGGAGATTATCCGTGAACTATTCCTGGACCATCGCCATGATCGCCGGCGTATTGGTACAGCTGGTGATCCTGTTATTTGGCGATCTGGTGACCGAGACCGGTGTGTCCGTGATCGGTGTGATCCTTGGGTCTGTGTTGGCTCTGGGAATCGGTAAAGTACTGGAGTTCTTTTTCTTCAACCTGGATTATCCCCGTACGGAGAAGGTACAGTTTGAGGATGATGAATATTATTATTATGTAAAGGCGGTCCCTAAGGTTACTGTATCGGCACCGGAAAAGCGGGTGAAAAAGATCCGGTAACAGGCTGCAGAGGAAATGAAGTTTAACTTAGAACAGCTAGTAAGCTTACAGGAATTATATTTGTCAGACTTTCGTATCCCAGTCGTTCGTTGGACGGATGTGGTAGAGGTACTTATTATTGCCTTTTTGCTCTATCATATCCTGACCTGGATCAAGGATACGAGGGCCTGGGCACTTTTACGCGGCGTAGTTGTGATCGCCGTTTTTTTGGTTATTGCAGAAGTTCTGGGAATGAGCACCATCCTGTGGATCGCACAGAACGTTTTAAGTCTGGCGGTCATCGCCATCATCGTTGTCCTGCAGCCGGAACTGCGTAAGGCGCTGGAAACGCTGGGACGGACAAATTTCTTTTATTCCATCTTTCCCTTTGACGCTTTGCGAAGCGGTCATGATACCAACATCTCCGATAAGACCATCAGCGAGATCGTAAAAGCCTGCGTGGAGATGGGGAAAGCCCGGACCGGCGCTCTCATCGTGGTACAGCGCTCCACGGATCTGACCCAGTACGAGCGGACCGGCATCGATGTGGATGCCATTGTCAGCAATCAGCTTCTGATCAACATTTTTGAACACAATACGCCCCTTCATGACGGGGCGATCATCATCCGGGGTAACCGGGTGACTTCCGCAACCTGCTACCTTCCCTTGTCCGACAACATGCGGCTGAGCAAGGAACTGGGAACAAGACACAGAGCAGGTGTGGGCATTTCCGAAGTAACGGATGCCCTGACGCTGATCGTATCCGAAGAGACCGGCCGGATCAGTGTAACTCAAGACGGCGTACTGGAATCCAACTTATCCGCGGAGCAGCTGCGGGAAAAGTTGATGATGATCCAGGAAAAGCTGCCGGAGAACAAAAAGAAAATATGGAAAGGATGGCGTAGGGACAGTGAAAAAGTTTGATCTTACCAGAAACTGGGGCCTGAAGCTGGCATCCTTTATCGTAGCGTTCTTTATCTGGCTGGCGGTGGTCAACATCAACGATCCCCAAACCAGTCAGCCTTTTCACAACATACAGGTGAAACTGCAAAATACCAGTATCATCACGGATCAGAACATGGTCTATGAAGTGCTGGATCATTCCGACGTGATCACCACCGTAACGGTGTACGGACCTCGTTCCGTGGTGGATGAGTTATCCGCGGAGAATATTGTGGCTACTGCCAACCTGGAGGAACTTTCCAGCTTGAATACAGTGTCCGTAACCTTTTATTCTACCAAGAATAATTCGGAACTGACCAATATCAAGGGCAGTTCGGATACGGTGAAATTAAACATCGAAAACAAGAAGACCATTCAGCTGGTGTTAAAGACCGAGATTGACAGTAACGTAGCCGATGGTTATATCGTAGGAGACGTAAGTACGGACCAGAATCTGATCCGCATCTCCGGACCGGAATCGGTGGTTTCCCAGGTGACCAAAGCAGTGGCTGTGGTGGATAACCTGGACGGTTTTTCCAGCGACATCGCCACCAATGTGGATGTCAGACTGTTTGACGAAGAAGGCAACGAGATCAACGATGCTTCTCTGACCAAGACGCCGTCCACGGTACTGGTGAACGTTCCCATCCTGGAGACGAAGACGGTGGATATGCTGGCAGAAGTCAGTGGCACGCCCGCAGATGGGTATATGGCTACCGGTGATATCACCATCGAACCTGCTACGGTAGTCGTTGCAGGAAAGAGCAGTGTCCTTCGTAACATTTCTGCCATAACCATTCCGGAGGATGCCTTAAACATCACGGGACAGAAGGAAGATATGATCTCCACCCTGGGCATTAAGAATTATCTGCCGGACGGCGTGGTCCTTGGGGATCCTTCCTTTGACGGTAAGGTGACAGTGACCGTTTCCATCGGACAGATCGTGACCGAAGATTTTGCATTAAGCGAAGACAATATTTCCATTCAGAATGTACCCCAGGGCTATGTGGCGGAACTGGCAGATCCTGACGAGGAGCTGACCTACAGCATTACCGGACTGGCCACGCAGGTAAACGGCGTAAGCCGTAACAACCTGACAGCGGTAGCAGATATAACGGATTACCTCCGGGATGCAGGCTATATGCCCGCAGAGGGAGAAGAGCAGGAAGAAGTAAACATCCGGGAAGGCACCTACACCGTGCCGCTTACGGTGACTCTTCCGGAAGGACTGTCGGGTACATCCGTACACGTAAGGATCATCCTTACCAAAACAGAATAAACAACAGGAGAAACGATCATTGGGCAGATTATTTGGGACAGACGGTGTCAGAGGCGTGGCAAACGATGAGCTGACACCCAAGCTTGCAATGCAGTTAGGGCAGGCAGGCGCTTATATCCTTTCCAAGGAGAATAAGCATAAGCCGACCATCATGGTTGGCTGTGATACGAGATTATCGGGAGATATGCTGGCAAATGCCATGATGGCCGGTATCTGCTCCGTTGGAGCAAACGCCATCTATCTGGGCGTTCTTCCTACCCCCGCGGTAGCTTATCTTGCCAGAAAGTACAACGTGGATGCGGGAGTTGTGATCTCTGCTTCCCACAATCCCATGGAGTTTAACGGGATCAAGTTCTTCGACGGAAACGGCTTTAAGCTTCCGGATGAAGTGGAAGACCAGATCGAAGAGCTGATCCGAAACGATATGAAGGACGTGGTCTTCCCCACCGGGGATAAGATCGGGCGTGTAAAGTATCGTCTGGAAGCCAAGGAAGAATATGTAAACTTCGCAGTCCATGCCGTGGATGTAGATTTAAACGGTTTAAAGATCGTGGTAGACTGTGCAGAGGGCGCAGCCTTCTACACCTCCATTGAAGCTTTAAATGAGCTGGGAGCAGATGTGACCGCCATCCATACCGCACCGGATGGAACAAACATCAATGAGAATTGCGGCTCCACCCATATCAAGGATCTGCAGACCCATGTTATGATGGAACAGGCAGACTTAGGTCTTGCTTTTGACGGAGATGCAGACCGCCTCATCGTAGTGGATGAGAACGGGAAGGTCGTAGACGGCGACGTGGTCATGGCCATCGTCGGCAACTACATGAAAGAACAGGGAAAACTGAAGAAGGATACCATCGTAGCAACCGTTATGAGTAACCTGGGCTTTTTCATCATGGGAAAGGAAAAGGGTATTCATATCGAGCAGACCAAGGTAGGGGATCGCTACGTTCTGGAGCGTATGAAGGAGATCGGAGCCAACCTGGGCGGGGAAAACTCCGGCCATCTGATCTTCCTGGATGATAACACCACGGGAGACGGCCTGATCAGTGCCCTGCATCTCCTGGAAGTTGTCGTAAAGACCGGCAAGCGGGTATCGGAGCTGGCATCCATTATGACCATCCTGCCCCAGAGCCTGGTAAATGCCCATGTACCTAACCCCGTAAAGGATAAGTACCTGGAGTATCCGGAGATCAAAAAAGCCATCGAGGAGCTGGAAGGAAAGTTTGCCGGAGAAGGCAGAGTCCTGATCCGTCCCAGCGGAACGGAACCCATGGTCCGCGTCATGATCGAAGGCAAGGACCAGAAGGTCATTGAAGAAGAAGCCGGAAAATTGGCGAAACTCATTGAAGAAACCATGAACTAATGGTATATTATTTATCACAGCGACGCTTTAATGTACTAAATAGTACAGGAAACGTCCGGGAACGAGGAAATTGTTATGGTAAGTCAGAAAGTAATCATCAAGAACCCCACAGGCCTACACCTAAGACCTGCAGGAATCCTATGTAAAGAGGCAATGCAGTTTAAATCTCTGATTACTTTTAAAGTAAAAGACAATACAGCCAATGCCAAGAGTGTGCTGAGCGTTCTTGGAGCGTGCGTAAAATGCGGTGATGAGATCGAATTCACCTGTGATGGGGAAGACGAGAATGAAGCACTGGCAGCCCTTGTCAGTGCCGTGGAAAGCGGATTGGGAGAATAATATCCGTTTTCAACCCTATAAGGCTCTTTATACACGCTTGAGGCAACTCAGGCGTGTATTGTTTTAAAGAAACAAATATAAGAGAAAGAGGAGTGAGTGGAAAAATGCTGAATTACAAGAGATATCGCAGAAATCCGGTAGTGGAACTTCCGGAGAGACGCTGGCCGAACAAGCAGATCGAGAAGGCACCGATCTGGTGCAGTGTGGATCTAAGAGACGGTAATCAGGCGCTCATCGATCCCATGGTGGTAGATGAGAAGATTGAGATGTTCCAGTATCTGGTAAAACTGGGCTTTAAGGAGATCGAGATCGGTTTCCCCGCAGCCAGCCAGATTGAATATGATTTCCTCAGACAGCTGGTAGATCGGAAGCTGATCCCGGATGATGTGCGGGTGCAGGTATTGGCACAGTGCAGAGAAGAGCAGATCGACCGTACCTTTGAAGCCATTGAAGGCTGCAAACAGGCAGTGGTACATATCTACAATTCCACATCCACTCTTCAGAGAGATGTGGTATTCCACGCAGAAAAGCCGGAGATCATCGACATCGCAGTAAAGGGAACCCGCATGGTAAAGGAACGTGCAGCCAAGTTCCCCGGAAAGATCGTGTTTGAGTATTCTCCCGAGAGCTTTACCGGAACCGAGCTGGACTTTGCACTGGAGATCTGTAATGCAGTACAGAGAGAATGGGGCCCTACAAAGGAAGAGCCAATGATCTTCAACCTGCCTTCCACCGTGGAGATGACTACGCCCAATGTTTTTGCGGATCGTATTGAGTGGATGAACGATCACTTTGAAAACCGGGAAGCCATCATTCTCAGTGTGCATCCCCATAACGACCGTGGTACCGGTGTTGCAAGTGCAGAGCTTGCTCTTCTGGCAGGTGCGGACCGTGTGGAAGGAACCCTGTTTGGAAACGGCGAACGTACCGGAAATGTGGATATCCTGAACATCGCCTACAACATGTTCTCCCAGGGGATCGATCCTGAGCTGAATATTGAAAATGTAAACGAGATCATTGAAGTATACGAACGCTGCTGCAAGATGCCGGTGCATGACCGTCACCCTTATGCCGGCAAGCTGGTATTTACTGCATTCTCCGGTTCCCATCAGGATGCTATTAACAAAGGCATGCAGGCTCTGCATGAGCGCAATCTGGATCACTGGGAGGTGCCTTATCTGCCCATCGATCCTGCAGACATCGGACGGAAATACGAGCCCATCGTGCGGATCAATTCCCAGTCCGGAAAAGGCGGCGTAGCCTTTGTCATGGATACTTATTTCGGTTTCAAGTTGCCGAAGGGAATGCAGAGAGAATTTGCAGATGTCATTCAGAATATTTCCGAGAAGCAGGGGGAAGTATCTCCCGAGCAGATCATGGAAAACTTCCAGAGGGAATATCTGGACAAGAAGGAGCCCATCCATTTCAAGCGTGTGCGTGTGGATGATCTGAGCGATGTGGTATCGGAATCCGCCTGCGATACACGGATCTTCCTGACCTATACGGATCATGGCGCGGAAAAATCCTTCGAAGCCATCGGTAACGGTCCTATCGATGCGGTAAAGCGTGGTCTGGTACAGAACCTGGATCTGGACATCAAGATTCTGGACTATTCCGAGCATGCGCTGCAGAGTGGTTCCAATGC
>JAILDL010000112.1 GCA_024689465.1 Lachnospiraceae bacterium | reverse complement strand
CATCGACCCAGGATGCAAGGGCAAGAGGCTATCAGAAGGGACGCTTTAGCTTTAATGTAAAGGGCGGCCGATGCGAAGCCTGCTCCGGAGACGGCATCATCAAGATTGAAATGCATTTCCTCCCGGATGTGTATGTTCCCTGTGAAGTCTGCGGAGGAAAGCGTTATAACCGGGAAACGCTGGAAGTCAAATACAAAGGAAAGAGCATCTATGACGTGCTGGATATGACGGTAGAAGAGGCACTGCCTTTCTTTGATGCGGTTCCTTCCATCCGCAACAAGATCCAGACACTGTATGATGTGGGCCTTTCCTACGTGAAACTGGGGCAACCGTCCACGGAACTCTCCGGCGGCGAAGCCCAGCGGATCAAGCTGGCAACAGAGCTTTCCCGCAGAGGTACCGGCAAGACCATTTATATTCTGGATGAACCCACCACCGGCCTTCACTTCGAAGATGTGCGAAAACTCATCGAGATCCTCCATCGCCTGGTGGAAAACGGCAATACAGTGGTTGTCATCGAACACAACCTGGACGTGATTAAGACAGCGGACTACATCATCGACTTAGGACCGGAAGGCGGCAGCGGCGGCGGAACCGTCATTGCCACCGGAACACCGGAAGAGATCGCGGAAAACCCTGTATCCTACACGGGTATCTATGTAAAACGCATGCTGGAGGCGGCACAAAAGAATGCAAAAGGAAAGTCAAAGAAATAAAATATTTCTTCTCGGGATCGTGTGCTTTAACCTGATCTTGTGGACTGCTTTATATACAAAACTGTGCCTGTTAAATGACGGAGACTACTATGCGCATAATCTGATCGCAGAGCTACTGATCAAAGGGGAATTCATGGTGGCTTATCCCGGTTACCACATTCTGGTAGGCGGCTTGCATGCCCTAACCGGATTGCCCACAATCTATACGGCAATCCCGATCCTGACGTTGGCACAATTGTTGTCCGTTTGGGTGGTTTATAAAACAATCCTTCTGTTAACGGATGAGCAATTGGGGAAAACGAAAGCGCTTGGGATCGCAACAGTGGTTCGTATGATCATGCCGATCATGTTTACGGGGTATGCACCGGGCTTTTCTTCCTGCAATACATATACTTCTCCCACACAGAAACTGGTAGAACCATTTATATTTCTGGCAATCTTCTTTTATTTCAGAGAACGAAAAAAGGGGTTTTCCGCGAAGGACCAGTTCGGTGTAATGCTGGCTATTTTGCTCACCTGCTTTTTTAAGCCGATGTTTCCGATGGCTTTTATTCCGACGGTGGGTATTACGGAACTGTATTCGGTGATCAAAGAGAGAGAGCAGAAGCCAATCTGCACACTGGTGATGCGATTGTGGCCGGAATTCATAGGCGGTTTGGCTTTGATCTTCCAGTATTGGTTTAGCGGCACTCTCCATTTTGATAATGCGCTGACGGCGGGTGTCAGTGGGGATACATCTATTCGCATCGGATTTCTGCATACATGGGGACATATGGTGGATAATGTATGGATCAGCATATTGATGGTCTATTTGCTTCCCTTGCTGTATTACATTTGCAACCGCACGGAAATGCACCACAGGATCCGGGAAGCGGTTGTCATATACGTTATCGTTTCGTTTTTTATGATGGCCTTTCTGTATCAGTCCGGAGAAGCGTATGAATATGCTGCGAACTTCCGGAATGCCTGGATCTATTCGTATTACCTGGTATATTTGCTGGTGTTTTGCGATTGGGCATGGAAGATCCTGGTCAAAAAGGAAGCACTGTTGTCCAAAAGGATGCTTCCTGCCACCATGTTAGGGGGGCTACAGACTCTGCTGGGGTTCTTTTATATTGCAAGCAAAATAATATGACGATCAGGGGTTAAGAATCCTGCCAACCGTTCCGATATAGTAAACGAAGAGCAAACGGGTAACCCTGCTCTTTCCCATACGGAAACGGAATGACTTATAAATGCAAGGATGCTGACAGAGATGGACAGAAGTTCATCTCCGCGAGGCATCCTTAAATTTTTATAAACCTCTTTGAAATTCCCCATCGTTGGTTTATACTGTATGAGTATAAATTCGCTTAGATTGCGCTATGCGCGGGATTGGGGAACGATTATGAGTCAGTATACCGATATGGGAATCGACCTGGGAACTGCCAGTGTACTGGTGTACATCAGAGGCAAGGGCGTTGTGCTCCGTGAGCCTTCTGTGGTGGCATTTGACCGGGATACAAATAAGATCAAGGCAATTGGAGAAGATGCAAGAGAGATGCTGGGACGTACCCCCGGCAACATTGTAGCTGTTCGTCCTTTACGTCAGGGCGTTATCTCCGATTACACCGTTACCGAGAAGATGATGAAGTACTTCATCCAGAAGGCCCTTCGCAAGAAGACCCTTCGCAAGCCCATCATCGCTGTCTGCGTACCCAGTGGGGTTACGGAGGTAGAGAAGAAGGCGGTTGAGGATGCGACATACCAGGCAGGTGCCCGGGATGTGAAGATCATCGAGGAGCCCATTGCGGCAGCCATCGGTGCCGGTATTGATATTGCAAAGCCCTGCGGAAATATGATCGTGGATATCGGCGGCGGTACCTCCGATATCGCTGTTATTTCCTTGGGCGGAACCGTAGTCAGCACCTCCGTTAAGATCGCCGGTGATGACTTTGACGAAGCACTGGTTCGCTACATGCGTAAGAAGCATAACCTGCTCATCGGTGAGCGGACCGCAGAAGATATTAAGATCCGTATCGGCTCGGCGTTCAGACGTCCGGAGCCTGCCTATATGGAAGTAAGAGGACGTAACCTGGTTTCCGGTCTGCCGAAAACCGTTCGGATCTCCTCTGAAGAAACTGAAGAAGCATTGCGTGAGCCTACCGCACAGATCGTGGAAGCCATCCACAGCGTGCTGGAGAAGACTCCTCCTGAGCTGGCAGCCGATATTGCAGACCGCGGTATTGTTCTGACCGGTGGTGGTAGCCTGTTAAACGGCTTGGAGGATCTGATCTCCGAGAAGACCGGCATCAATACCGTAACGGCCGACGAGCCTATGCTGGCCGTAGCCATCGGTACCGGCCGCTATGTAGAGTTCCTGGCCGGAAATCGCGACGACTAAGGAATGTACACCACGAAGCGGAAGCTTATGCAGAAAAGGAGACAGCACCTATGCTGAAAGGTCTTTATACTGCGTACACAGGCATGGTCCACGAACAGCACCGTATGGATACGCTGACTAACAACCTTGCCAATTCCGCGACCGTTGGATTTAAGAAAGAAGGCAGCACCAGCCAGTCTTTTACGGATGTGCTGGCCTATAAGATCAAGGACACCACAGCGCCCGCCAATCTTCCCAAGAAGCTGGGCATCATGAACCTGGGTGTCAAGATCGGTGAGAATTATACAGATTACAGTCAGGGCGCCTTTCGGGAGACCGGGGAGCCCTATGACCTCGCCATCGGAGGCGACGGATTCTTTGCCATAGAGTTCACCAACAAAGCCGGTGAAACGTCTACCAAGTATACCCGAGACGGCAATTTCACATTGACCCAGGAAGGCTATCTGACCACCCAGGAAGGGGACTATGTCCTTAGTACGACGGGAAGCCGGATCCGCTTAAATACGGCCCTGACCTCCAAGATCGAGGAAAACGGCAGGATTTATCAGAACAACCAGCTGGTAGCCACCATCCAGGTAACGGATTTTGCGGATTACAACTATCTGGAACATTACGGAGAAAACTATTACGAGGCGATCGAAGGAGCAACCCTTCAAAATGCCGATTTTAAGATGTATCAGGGCTATCTGGAACAGTCCAATGTGGAGACGGTGCAGGAGATGGTCAACATGATCGCCGTATCCAGACAGTATGAAGCCAATCAGAAACTGATCCAGACCTATGAC
>JAILDL010000079.1 GCA_024689465.1 Lachnospiraceae bacterium | reverse complement strand
TCTGTACGCTGAGTACGACAAGGTAAAGATCGACTATCCTTACGGACAGTTCATTCCGAACGTTGATGATATTCAGTCTTACATTGATAACATCTCCGAGATCCATACCAACTACATGAAGCAGATTGCATTTGGTAAGTACTCCGGATCCGCTGAAGACATCGTAGCTGAGTATCAGGCAGCTCTTAAGGCTGCAGGTATCGATACTGTTACTGCAGAACTTCAGGCTCAGATCGACGCTCTTTACAAGTAATTTGTAAATCAGCACTTTCTAAGTAATTACACAGGGGCGTGCCGACAGACACGCCCCTATTTTTTGAAACGAAGCTTTCGAAACAAAGAGAATGAAATACCATCAAAGGAACGCTTAATTATCGATGAAACGATTGATCACGGAACCGGTGCGTTTTATCCGGGAAAATGTAGAAGACGGATACAATCCTTATCTGGACGATTCTGCCTGGCAGGAAGTGACCCTGCCCCATGATTGGGCAGTGGAATATCCTTTTTCACAGGAAAATTCCAGCGGAACCGGATATCTTCCGGGAGGAACCGGCTGGTACCGCATGCATATCAATCTGCCGGAAAACATTAAGGACCGCCATGTTGAGCTTTGCTTTGAGGGCGTTTACAAGAGATGCCGCGTTTGGTGCAACCAGTATTATCTGGGAGAATGGGCCTGCGGCTATACCCCTTTTCGTTTTGACATTACCCACGCTGTAAAAAGCGGGGCGAATCTGATCGCTGTGCAGGTCCGCCATGAGGATCTGGCAGATTCCAGATGGTATACCGGTTCCGGTATTGAGAAAAAGGTATATCTGGATATACAGGACAAGGTATTTATCAAGGAGACCGAGCAGTATTTCAAGACCCTGGAAGTGATCCGGGATGATCAGGGTGATCCGGTCAGTGCCCGCATTTTTCTGGGAAGTGTTGTTAAAAATGACACGAATGATAGAAAAGAAGTCATCGTACGAAATTTCCTAAGCGGTGCCCAGTGCACCGAGGAAACCCTGGAGCTTTCCGCCGGAGAAGAGCGGTTTTTGTCCTACGAAGCAGAAGTGGATTATCCCATGCTCTGGAGTCTGGAGATCCCCAATCTGATCCAGTGGGAGACCAAAGTGTACAATGCCCTGGCCCAGGAAACGGACAGCCACGTGAGTACCACCGTGGGCATCCGGGAAATGAAGCTGACGGTAAATGACGGTTTTTTCCTGAACGGGAAGGAAACGAAATTAAAAGGCGTTTGTCTTCACGAAGATGCCGGCAGCTTTGGAAACGCAGTGCCGAAAAATGTGTGGGCAAGAAGGCTGCGTGCCCTTAAAAAGATGGGCTGCAATACCATCCGCATGAGCCATAATCCCCACTCCCAGGAACTGTACGAACTGTGTGACGAGATGGGCTTTATCGTCATCGATGAAGTATTCGATGAATGGGAAGGCCCTAAGAATAAATGGTGGCAGGGACACAACGTGTACCCGCCCAAGCACCAGGGGTATTTCCTGGATTATCCCACCTGGCACGCAAAAGACGTGGAAGCCTTTGTAAAGGCTACAAGAAATCATGCCTGCGTAGCCATCTGGAGCATCGGCAATGAGATCGATTATCCAAACGATCCCTATTGCCATCCCTCCTTCGGAGAAATGACCGGCAACAACGATGCCGGAAAGCCTGCCCAGGAGAGAGCCTACGATCCGGAAAAACCCAATGCAGAGCGCCTGGTGGCATTATCTGCCGACCTGGTAAAACTGGTAAAGCTCTACGACGATACCCGGCCGGTAACACTGGCATCCGCATTCCCGGAACTGTCCAGTCATACGGGGTTGTTTGATACCTTAGATGCCGTTGGCTACAACTACAAGGAGCAGTTCTATGAGGAAGACCATAAGCGCTTCCCTGCGCTGCCCATCTTTGGAAGTGAAAACGGCCATGAATACCATCAGTGGAAGGCGGTACTGGACCATCCCTTTATTGCAGGCCAGTGCCTGTGGACCGGCATCGACTATCTGGGAGAAACCCATGGCTGGCCGGAGCACGGATCCCATGCGGGGCATCTGACCACCGCGGGATTTGAAAAGGCGGATTTCTATTTAAGACAGAGCTGGTGGACCACCCATCCCATGGTAAAGCTGGCAACCTGTAAGGCAGAGGATGCGGACAAGTGGATGGGCTATAGACGTCTGGATCTGGACTACGAACCCGGTACAAAGATCGTGGCGGAAGTGTATACCAACCAGCCGGAAACAGAGCTGTTTGCGGGAGAGAGAAGCCTTGGCGTAAAAAGAGACAAGGCGGAAAACGGCCGCTTTGCCTGGGAACTGACCTATACCGGAGAACCCCTTAAGGCAATCGCCCGGGGCATGACCGATACCGGAGATGTATTTACCATTACGGATGTCCTGCAGAGCGCAGGAGAGCCTGCATCCCTGGAACTTTCCCTGTGGGAGAGTGAACTAAACGCAGATGGCAGAAGTGTTGGCCAGATTGAGATCCGGGTACTGGATTCTGACGGATGTGTCATTAAATCAAATGAAGATATGATCGAAGTAACCGTGGAGGGAGAAGCCCGGCTGCTTCATATGGATAACGGTGATCTGGGAGATACCACCCCCTATCGCAGCAATCGACGGAAGGCCCATGGAGGATGCCTGATGGCCTATATCGTGACCACAGGATATCCCGGAGAGGTGACCATATCGGCGAAAAAAGTGACAGAAGGGTCAGAAATTCAGAATACCATTTCACTGCGAACCATCTAACAGGACAAAAAAAGAGGAACATGGGAGTATGATCGAGGAACAGAGACTATTTAAGGTAGACGGAAAGCCATTTCAGCTGATTTCCGGATCCATCCACTATTTCAGGGTGGTGCCGGAGTATTGGCAGGATCGTCTGGAAAAACTGAAAGCCATGGGCTGTAATACAGTGGAGACCTACATCCCCTGGAATCTTCATGAGCCGGTGAAGGGAGAATTCCACTTTGACGGCATGCTGGATGTGGGACATTTCATCGAACTGGCGCAAAAACTGGGCCTGTACGTAGTCCTCAGACCCTCTCCCTATATCTGTGCAGAATGGGAATTTGGCGGTCTGCCCGCATGGCTCTTAAAAGAAGAGGGTATGAAGCTGCGTTGTAATTACGGGCCCTATATGCAGGCCGTGAGAGATTATTACAGCGTGCTGATCCCCTATCTGGCGCCCTATCAGATCGATCAGGGCGGCCCCGTGATCATGATGCAGGTGGAGAATGAGTACGGTTATTACGGAAACGATCACTCCTACATGCAGGCCATGCATGACATGATGCGGGAAATGGGCATTACCGTGCCTTTGTTTACATCCGATGGTCCCTACGATCACGCCTTTATCGGCGGTAAGATCCCGGGGCTGTTACAGGGCGGAAACTTCGGCTCTCATGCAGAAGAGCGTTTTGAGTTTATGCGCAAATACGTGGACGGACCACTGTCCTGTATGGAATTTTGGCTGGGTTGGTTTGATGACTGGGGCAGCGGCATGCACCACACCACCGATGCAGAGCAGAATGTCAAGGATCTGGCCTACATGCTGGATCACGGCCATGTGAACATCTATATGTTCATCGGCGGCACCAACTTTGGCTTTATGAACGGTGCCAATTATTACGACGTGCTGACACCGGATGTGACTAGCTATGATTACGATGCCGTGCTCACTGAGGACGGCCAGATCACCAGGAAATATACGGCATTTAAAGAGGAGATCGGAAAGCGCTTCCCCATCCCGGAGGTTACACTTTCCACGAAGATCATCCGTAAGGCCTTTGGCGAAATACCGGTAAGAGACCGGGTAAGCCTTTTTGAAACCCTGGATACCATTTCCCATCCTGTGGAAAATCTGTATCCTCTGTCCATGGAGAAATTAGGCCAGTCCTACGGCTACATCCTGTACCACAGTGAGCTACCGGAAACACCGGCCATCGCAGAGGTGCGGATCAAGGGAGGCAACGACCGGGCAAAGGTTTATACCAATCAGGAAGAACTGATCACCCTTTATGACCGCCAGCTGCTGGAAGGCCATAAGATCGAGCCCATGAAGACCGGCACCAAAAACATCGATATCCTGATGGAAAATATGGGCCGTGTAAACTTTGGACCCTTCATGGAGCAGCAGCGCAAGGGCATTGACGGACCGGTGATCTTAAATACCCAGCAGCACTTTAACTGGACCATGTACCCCCTTCCCATGGATAAGCCGGAAGACATCGATTTCAGCCGGGAATTCACGGGAAAAGGACCGGGATTCCACCGCTTTTACTTTAACGCAGAGGTAAAGGAGGGCGAATATACCGATACCTTCCTGGATATGAGCGGCTGGGGCAAGGGAATTGTCTATATCAACGGATTTAACTTAGGACGTTTCTGGGAGATCGGTCCGCAGGTTACCCTGTATGTACCGGGACCGCTTCTGCAAAACGGCGTCAATGAGATCATTATCTTTGAAACAGAAGGCAAGTATCAGGACACCATTTCGCTTGTAGATAAGCCAAATCTGGGATAAAATATCTCAGGGAGTAGAGGAGTCGTTGTGGAGCCAACACCCAACCAGAAAGTAACCATATATACCATCGCCAAAGAGGCCGGCGTTTCACCTGCCACCGTATCCCGCGTGCTGACCAACAGCGCCAATGTGCGGCCGGAGAAACGGGAGCGGATAGAAGAACTGATCCATAAGTACAACTTTATGCCCAGTGCCCTGGCCAGAGGACTGACGGATACCAGACGCATGATCATCGGGATCATTACAGCGGATGTCCGCAACTCCTTCTATGCGGATGTATATACTGCCTGCGAAAATGCGGCCAGCAAAGCAGGTTATACCATGCTACTCTTAAACTCCTTCGGTGACCGGGATACTGAAAAACGCCAGATCAAAAAGCTCCTGGAACAGCGAGTGGATGCCATCATCCAGCTGGGAGGCGCAGCCGATGACGTGGAGACCGATACCGGCTATGCCAAGCAGGTAAAGATTGCCGTGAAGAGCCTTCCCTTTGTAGTAACCGGTAAGGTGGACGGAGCAGACTGCAACATCGTTCGGGTGGATGCGGAACGAGCGCTGGAGCTTTTAGTAGAGCATCTGGTCTATAACGGCAACAAGCGGATCGCCCTGGTAGGTGGCAGGATCGACGTTGTTTCCACTAAGGCAAAGTACGAGCATTTTCTGAAGATCGCAGATAAATATCATCTGGACACCAACCCCGTATATCTGGAAAACTGGGGCGGATACCGGGTGGACAAGGGTCTGCGCTCCATGGATGCGTTATTTGATAAATGTCATAAGCAGGGCATTCCCTATCCGGATGCGGTGATCGCAGTCAATGACCTGACAGCAGTGGGTGTCATCAAGAGTATTGAGCGCCACGGCCTGCGGATCCCCGAGGATATCGCGGTTGTCGGCTATGATAACATCGATATCGATGAGATCATCGAGCCCAACATCACCACCATTGATTATAACTACGCTGTATTCGGCGAGATGCTGGTATCCACAGCGATCGCAGGGATCGAAGGAACATCGGTGGAGAAACAGAGAAACATCGAGCCCAACATCGTGATCCGGGAATCCAGCGATATCAAACGTGTATAGACGTTGGAAAAATGAACCGATCATACACAGAACGGTAAGCCGGACCGAAACAGAGAAAGTACAGACATAACCCCATGAACGAACGGATCTGCAAACGGTGTCTGACCAGGGACATGGATCAAAACGAATATTTTCGCAATCTCCATGCATATGTGGAAAACCTGGAGGAAGACATCAAGGCACCCAAAGCGCTGTACGAGGAACGGCTGAGCGTCTGTAAGCAGTGCGACCTTCTGGCAGATGCCATGTGCAGAGCCTGCGGATGCTACGTGGAACTGCGGGCGGCCATTGAAGAAAACGTCTGTCCCTATGAGAAGTGGTAAACTACTTCGAAACAAAATATGAAATTACCCTTAAATATCAGGCTTCGGTTTTGTAACCGGGGCCTTTCTTGTTTATAATGGGTTACTAAGAGGTGAGTAACTATGATCTGGGAAGAAATATCTTTTGTCCGCCTGTTATGGGACATTATGAACAATAAAACGGGAGAGCTGGGGCATGTGACCTTTCATCCGGAAAAACCGGCCTTTAATGAAAACCTGCCCATGGAACAGCCTTTCCCAAGGAGCACGCCGGAAGCACAGGGCATTGACTCCGAATATCTGGCACGGATGGTGGAGGAACTGGGAAATGAGCCCGGTGCCAATATGCACCAGCTGATGATCCTTCGGAATAACCATGTGATCTATGAGGGAGGCTTCGGGCCCTATCAGACGGGAGTATGGCATGCCACCTATTCCCTGTGCAAGAGCTTTACCAATATGGCCGTAGGACTCCTGATCGATGACGGCAGGCTCCATCTGGATGACCATCTGGTTAATCTGTTGGATACCAATTGGAATCCCCTGAGCATCATCCGAATGAAGGACATTACCGTCCGCCATCTCCTTACCATGTCCAGTGGCGCGGCCTTTAACGAAGTAGGCGCCATCAGCGGCGATAACTGGGTACGGGGCTATTTTGATTCCAACGTAAAGTTTGAGCCCGGCTCGCAATTTGACTATAACAGCATGAACAGCCTGATGCTCTCAGCCATCGTGGGCAAGATCACAGGCATGAGCATGTTTGACTTCTTAAAGGAGCGGATCTTCACCCCCATGGGCATCCGTCAGGTGTTCTGGGAGAATTCCCCCAAGGGCATCACCAAGGGCGGCTGGGGATTGTTTATCACCCAGGAGGATGCCGCCAAGCTGGGCACCCTTTACCTGCAAAAAGGAAAGTGGAAGGGAGTGCAGCTCCTGTCCGAGCACTGGGTGGAAGAGTCCACCAAAATGCAGATCACCACGAACCGGGCGCAAAACCCTTATTATGGCTACCATATCTGGATGGAGCAGCGCCCGGGCAGCTTTAGCTACAACGGTATGCTGGGGCAAAACGTGCGGGTTTATCCGGATCTTAACCTGGTGCTGGTAACCAATGCGGGAAACGGAGAGATCTTTGCCGAAGGTGGCATGACCAGCATCCTCCGGAAATATCTGGCACCGGACTACCAGCCGGAAAATAAGCCCCTTCCGGAAAATCCCGCAGCCTATCAAAGACTGCAGATGGTGAAAGCCCAGATGGAAGGCCGGTTTCACCCGGTGGTATCCATTCGCAGGGGCGGCTGGAAAAATACCAAGCGAAATGACCTGGCAGTACGTCGGTTTTATACCACAGACCTGTTAAAACAGCTGGACGGCGAGTGTTTTGAAATGGGAAACAAGGGTGTGGGCCTGTTTCCGCTGATCATGCAGGTGGTCCACAACAACTATACCTGGGGCATATCCCGGCTGACCTTCCATACCACCAAAGAAGGGCTGGAACTGGATTTCCTGGAAGGAACCCAGCAGATCACTTTGCCGGTGGATCTAAACAAGGTGACCCGGACCCACATCAACATGAACGGGGAAGACTACATGGTAGCCATCTCCTCAGGCTTTGCCAAAAACGAGGACAATATCCCGGTTTTGTCCCTGCGGATCTGCTTTGTGGAAGAAGCAGCGGAGCGGCGGCTGAAGATCTATTTCTTAGACCATGACCGTCTGCGCCTGAACTGGGACGAAGTGCCCGGAAATACCATGATCCTGGATGCCATGGAGCTCGTAACGACGGGCTCCGGGAATACCACGGGCATTGCCAACCTGCTCATCGATCAGATCCCCATGGATATCGTAAAGCGCCAGGTGGTAGCCACGGTGGGCGCCGTGGTATATGCGAAGAAAGTCGCGGAAAACCAGGAATCCGCAAACAGTTAGCAGTTTGCTTTTGCCAGGACGGGAGGAAGTATCTGAAATGCGGAAGATCCTGCGCTATACGATCCAAACAGAAGATATGGAGAGCACCTACGGAGGCGTTGTGGGTGCTCTTTTAAAAACGAAGATCCGGGTGACCGGTCATGAGATCAGCAGCGCCAAGTTTACGCAGGACGGCATTACTCTGGACGGAAAGCGGGTGACCATCAAGGAAAAAGGCATGCCCGGACAGGTGCTGCAGGTGACCCTGGAAGATGAGGGGGCAGATCAGGAGAAGGTGCCTGCCGCCCCGGGGCCGCTTTCTATCGTCTATGAAGACGAGGACCTGATCATCCTGGATAAGCCGGCGGGCGTATGCGTCCACCCTTCCCACGGGCATTGGTTTGATACATTGGGGAATTTCCTGGCAGATTATTACGAAAAGCAGGGCCTGGATGTGACCTGCCGGGTTATCGGACGGCTGGATAAGGATACCGCCGGTCTGGTGGTCTATGCCAAGAACAAGCCGGCAGCAGCAAGGTTGACGGCCCAGCATAAAACCGGCATCTTTAAACGGACCTACCTGGCGAAGGTGGAGGGAAGACCGGAAGAAGAAGCCGGAACCATCAACCTGCCCATGGGGCCGATCCCCGGCGTTCTCATGAAACAGCAGATCCGGGAAGACGGAAAGGAAGCCATCACCCACTATGAAGTGGTTTCTTACGATACGAAACTGGACCAGAGTCTTGTGAAGGTGCAGATCGACACCGGCAGGACCCACCAGATCCGCCTGCACATGGCGACCATCGGTCATCCCCTGGTAGGAGATCCCTTATATGGCAGCGGAAAGACCGGAAAAGAGGGAGCAAAGCTCTATTCCCGGAAGGTAGAGCTGGTGCAGCCCTTTACCGGGGAAGCGATCTGCGTAGAAACTGTTTTGGATAGTGTCTTGGATAGATAAAAAATGGCTGTTGCGGAAAGAAAAGAGGATATCCTTTGCATTTATTGTTTGCAAATCCTTCTGCATATGTTACACTGAGTGCGTTGCAGAGTAGGTTTCGGCGCGTTAAGTGCCTGTGGACGGGACGTTGTCACAGGACGAAGGAAATGGATCCGAAAGGATTTTGATCCGCGATGCCGCGACCGCTTCCGCTGCCGCAT
>JAILDL010000078.1 GCA_024689465.1 Lachnospiraceae bacterium | reverse complement strand
CTCATATCCGTGAAGAAGGACTTCCGTATCGCTCTCTGTTTGAAAAATATGGTCTTTCTTCAGAAGTACGGCTTTCAGCTCCTTGTAATTATAGATCTCGCCGTTGAAAACACAGATCAGCGTCTTATCTTCATTTTTCATGGGCTGCTCTCCGCCTTCCAGATCAATGATGGAAAGCCTCCTGTGGCCCAGGGCAATATCTTCGTCAAAATACTTTCCGCTTCCGTCCGGACCGCGATGTGCAATACGCTCCATCATCTTTTCCAGATCGGTCACCTGTCCCATGTTTTGCTCATCTCTTGTAAACCCTGTAATACCGCACATAAGAACACCTCTTTCCCCCCAAAAAACTCCCCTGTTCCAATGACTGTATTAATTGTACTAATACACTTCTATCACGAGAAAACCGGGAAGTCAAAGAAGGAATCCTGTGTTTTTCATTAAGTTTTTTTGTAGACAAAAAATAAGCGGTTTCCCTTTCGGAAAACCGCGTTTTTAATAGTTTTGTCTTCAGAAATTTCTTACCAACGGATGTACCTGCTTATGGCACCCACATATTCTCCGACACTATCCAGTGTACCATAGGGACGGTTCATGGAATTTCCATAGGCTGCTATGCTGCGTGCATAACCTTGGAAAAGCGGGGTCTGCATTGCTTCCTCGGGTGATAGACTACTCATATCAAGGTCTTCATCCACCAACAGGATATCTCCACGCTCTACATACTTTCGAAGCAATGCGGTCACTGCCGTGATCCGCTGTTCCAGACTCGCTAACTCCTCGGTGCTTCGCTGATCCAACAGGTCCAGTTTCGCCATATTGGGCGTGTAGTTGATCAACCGTTCATAGAAGGCTTTGGGAAGATAATAGACGGCTAAATGTCCTTTTTCCCATTCCGGCGACACGCCATCCGCCGCTCTTTCCGGTGCAGACTCCTGCCTGTCCTTTATCTGCTCTTCCAGCTTCTTATCCCCACCTTCTCGGGTGGCTGCGGCTGCCAACGTTTCTCCGTCAAACAACGGAACATTTTTCAGATTGGCCAATGCGATCTCATCATAGTCCAGATTTCCGAATGACAGATCGTTATCGATTCCCGTGACGCTCATGATATACCATCGCTCTACCGGTGGCGGACCGGGAAGGATCTGTTGATCGATGGTCAGAAAATAATTGCCCCAATGGCGATCCACCTGGCCGGCTATAAGATCAAACACCTGAAGGGTAAACATCTGCATCAGAGAGTTAGGCGTATAGGAAATTTCCACCGGAGATCCGGACGCTCTTCTTGCCTTTTCCAGTTCTTGTAATTGTGTCATGGACATACCGTTTGCCTGTTCCATCACATTGGCACGGGTCACCGTTCCGTCTCCCTGGTCCAAAAGGGCTGTACGGGAAGATGCAAACAAGTTGGAAATACCGTACCGCCGGGCCAAACGGCTGGTAGACTGGCTACGATCCGAAACAGAACTGCCGAAGGCAATACGGGCTTTACCTGTGGCTGTTCCTGTTTCTGTTTTTTTCTTGGACAGAAGTTTATTCATGGCCATCCACTGCATCATCAGGGACGGATCCTTTATCACTACATTTTGAACGATTGTCTTAGCATCTTCTCCGGCAAATCTTGCGGAGTCAACAAATTTGTCCGGTTCCGGATTACCGGCCTCATCCCGGTACCCATGTTCTGTGGAATACATATTACTGCATATGTTCTGCAGCACCTTCCGGAAAGGAGGCTTGTCCTTTCCTTCTTTGGAGGATAAGATCTCTCTTTCATAATATTCTTCCATGGCGTGGATCAATGCCCCGAACGCGGTATGTCCGCCTCCCTCCGAAAGGAACGCATCGACGGTTGCTGCTTCATTCCTTGCCTGGGGAAGCTGCTCTTCTGCCTTTATAAAATCGGTTTCTCCATTGGCCCCGGTACGTTTATACAATAAGGAAGCACCGTCTCCCACCAGGGACGTATTTCCGTCGGAAAGATCGATGGTTTCTGTACGAACTTCCCGCAGGACTTCCCTCCAGGGTCTTTGGAAGATGGTTCCCTCGTCCAGCAGTTTTCTGGCCGTAGGTACAAAAACCGTACGTTCTCTGAAATACTGGGCCAAAAGATCCTGCACCAGACCTAAACGTGCCTTCCCTGCACCGGATCTTCCGCCTTTTACATCCTCGATGTGCCGGATATATCCGCGGCATGCATCGATCACCCGCTGATACTCGGTGTCGATCCTTTTTAAGGACACCATGCCGGTTTCAAAATTGCTGCCGGCATTTCGCTCCAGAGAAGAAAGCAGGGCTCGGATGGAGGTCTTGACTTCTGTCATTTCATCGCTGTCTTTTCTTCCGAAGAATCTCCGATCTTCCAGTAATGCTCTGGACTTCTCCGACAGTTCTTCATGATAAGCTTCAAACCGGGAAGGCTCGTCTTCCACAGACTGTGCCGGATCTTCTCCCTGCTTAAAAAGCGTAATAAGTCCTGCACCTTCCGTTCCGTAAGGGATCAGTCCTCTCATGGGAAGCATTCCCGGTGTGGGTGCAGACCCACCCCCCGAAGTAAGGTCCTCTGCACTTTCCTCATAAAAACGGCTTCTTGCATCCGTTGTGGAAGATCCTGTATCCAGTTGCGTCCGCCCGGTTTCCAGTCCCATAAAAACTCCATTACTTAAGCGTCAAATGTTTCAGATATTTTTTATTATATGCTATTTTTTACTTTCTGCACCGAAAGAAAATAAAATCCGGCTGATGCATGACCCCACCGAATTTATCCGGATACTTTTCAATGGTCTCCTTTGGCAGTTTGGATTCCTGGCACTCCTCGATCACAAAACCCGCGGATGCCATATCA
>JAILDL010000065.1 GCA_024689465.1 Lachnospiraceae bacterium | reverse complement strand
ACGCTTCTCAAAACCCTTCTGGATCTTAGCCTTACCGCCATCCGCATATTCCTGCTTGATATCACACAGGTAAACTTTTTCCACTGCATCACACTGAGCAAATGTCTGTGCAATTCCGGAACCCATTGTTCCGGCACCAATTACGCCAACTTTCATACTTTCCTTCTTTCTGCGCCTTCGCGCGATCTATTATTAGTTGTTGGTAAAGTTCTTTTCCTTACGCTTCTCAAGGAATGCGCCCATGCCTTCCTTCTGATCATGGGTCTCGAAGCAGCTGCCGAAGAGCTTCTCTTCGATCACGATGGCTTCGTCCATGTTTACCTGCAGACCGTCGTTGATAGCCTTCTTGCAGGCACGGACAGCGATGGGAGCGTTCATGGCGATGCCGGCTGCCATCTTCTCAGCTGCGGGAAGCAGTTCTTCCTGAGGATATACGGCGTTTACAAGGCCGATACGGTATGCTTCGTCTGCCTTGATGTTACGAGCGGTGTAGATCAGCTGCTTAGCCATGCCGGGGCTTACCAGACGGGCCAGACGCTGTGTGCCGCCAAATCCGGGGGTAATGCCAAGGCCTACTTCCGGCTGACCGAATACAGCATTGTCAGAGCAGATACGGATATCACAGCTCATGGAGATCTCACAGCCACCGCCAAGTGCGAAGCCGTTTACTGCTGCGATCACGGGGATGGGAAGGGTCTCCAGCTTGCGGAATACATCATTTCCCTTCTTACCGAAGGCTTCGCCTTCTGCCTTGGTGAGGTTGCTCATCTCGCCGATGTCTGCACCTGCTACAAAGCTCTTCTCCCCTGCGCCGGTAACGATGAGGGCACGAACACTGTCCAGATCGATGGCATCCAGAGTCGCATTTAATTCATCCAATACTGCGGAATTCAGAGCGTTCAGAGCTTCCGGACGATTGATTGTAAGGACTGCATATGCGCCCTTTACTTCATAATTAATGAATCCCATGTTTTATCTCCTTATACGTGATTTAAGGCAGAGCAGCGTGATACTGCTCTGCCTGATGTTTTAAGCCTCGTATTTCTCTACGATGGTTGCGCAGCCCATACCGCCGCCGATACACAGAGTTGCCAGACCTCTCTTGGCATCTCTCTTCTTCATCTCATGGAGCAGGGTAACCAGAATACGGCAACCGGATGCACCTACGGGATGTCCGATGGCAATAGCGCCACCGTTTACGTTTAACTTTGCAGGATCGAAGTGCAGTTCCTTTGCAACAGCAACGGACTGTGCTGCGAATGCTTCGTTTGCTTCTACCAGATCCAGATCGTCAACGGTCAGACCGGTTCTCTTTAATACCTTCTGGGTAGCAGCAACAGGGCCGACACCCATGATGGAAGGATCTACGCCGCCCAGTGCACCTGCAACCCAGGTAGCCATGGGAGTTACGCCCAGTTCCTTAGCCTTTTCTTCGCTCATGACAACTACAGCAGCAGCACCGTCATTGATACCGGATGCATTACCTGCTGTTACAACGCCGCCTTCCTTACCGGAGCAGCACTTAAGACCTGCCAGAGTCTCAACAGTTGTGCCGGGACGAGGACCTTCATCTGCGTCGAAGACAACGGTCTGCTTCTTCTGCTTGATCTCTACGGGCACGATCTCATCCTTGAACTTGCCTTCGTTAAATGCCTTCTCATATTTCTGCTGGCTGTTTGCGGAGAACTCATCCAGTTCTTCACGGGTCAGCTTCCACTGATCTGCTACGTTCTCAGCAGTGATCATCATGTGATAGTGATTGAATGCATCGGTCAGGGCATCGTTTACCATGGTATCCACCAGAACACCGTTGTTCATACGATAACCGAAACGGCCGTTCATCATAGCGTAAGGAGCCATGGACATGTTCTCCATACCACCTGCTACAACGATGTCTGCATCACCTGCCATGATCATCTCAGCTGCCATATTGACACAGTTCAGACCGGAACCGCATACAACATTGACGGTAACTGCAGGAGTGGTTACAGGAAGACCTGCACCGATGGATGCCTGGCGAGCTACGTTCTGTCCGAGGCCTGCCTGGATAACGCATCCCATATATACGTGATCCACAGCGTCCTTGGAAACGCCGGCTCTCTTTAATGCTTCCTCGATTACGATCGATCCTAACTTCGGAGCGGGAGTTGTACTAAGTGCACCACCCATCTTGCCTACTGCAGTACGGCATGCGCCTGCAATAACAACTTTCTTTGCCATACGTGTTACCTCCACCTTATTATTTGTTATTTTGTTCCCCAAATATCGGGATATTTCCTGATTGTTATTTTTTTGTCACAACCAAAAATAATGATAACACACAGGGCCTTATTTTGCAATCTCTCCCTCCCAAAAATTGTTAAAACATGAGCCTTTGAGACGACTTGCCCTGTGCTTTTTTAGGCAAAAAAACAACAGGGAAAATGGCTGAACCAAATCCCTGTTGCCTTCTGTTATGCTTTACCTGTAGTTGTTTCCGGAAGAGCTTCTATGGGAAGCCTCCGGTTCATCAGCCGAGTTCCGGTTCGATCAGACCGTAGGTATTGCCTTTTCTCTTATATACGACGCAAACTTTATCCACTTCTGCGTTATAGAATACGTAGAAATCATGTCCGGACAGTTCCATCTGGATACATGCATCTTCCGGATACATGGGCTTTACGTCTACCTGCTTGGTGCGGACGATCTTGATGGTCTCTTCATCCGTGTAATCGTTCTCCAAAAATGCCTTGGAGAATGCTTCCGCACTCTGCTGCTTCGTAACGATCTTGTTCTTATACTTTTTCAGCTGACGCTCGATCACTTCTTCCACCAGGTCGATGGATACGTACATATCGTTGCTGACCTGCTCGGAACGGATCATGTTTCCCTTAACCGGGATCGTAACCTCTATCTTCTGTCTCTCCTTCTCGACACTCATGGTTACCTGGACTTCTGTATCCGGTGCAAAATACTTCTCCAGCTTGCCGATCTTGCTTTCCACTGCAGAACGAAGTCCCGGGGTGATGTCGATGTTCTTTCCACTGATAATAATGTTCATAAGGATGTACCTCCTTGCTATTAGTGCAGTAGCCGTGCCACTGCTTATATGGATTATACCATATAAAACGCTTAATTACTCCCCTCTGAAAATATTTATTTTTCGTCAAAAATCACAAAACAAACTTTCGAATACCCCCACTCCGGAACAGGTTACCAAATGAGTCAAAGCCTGTGGATAATGTGTATAACTTGGTGTATAACTTGATTTTTCGTCATTTCGAAGCCGTGAATTGTGGAAAACTTTTGTAACTATATTTGCGATAACGTGTAAGTATTGTCTGACACCTTCAAATCCATGGGTAATGTGCACAATCGCCGACGAGCGTGTCAGCGTGCCTTGGGAGTATAGGACTATTGCATAATTTTCTCCGCCCATATGTGCCCCGGACGCTCACTGTGGAACATATAAAAAGGCCGGCTGCTTTCGCAGTCGGCCTTGGGCTTACAATATACAATTTAGAAGATACGTCTGATGGCAAGGGGTGTACGATAGCTTGCACTGGAGACGATGATACCGGTTCTGCTGGTGGATGCATGAACGATCTGACCATTACCGATATACAGAGCAACGTGACCGGAATAGCAGATCAGGTCGCCGGGCTGTGCTTCCGCCAAGGATCCTACTGCGGATCCTACGCTTCTGTCCGCCTTGGAGGAGTGGGGTAAGCTTACACCGAAGTTAGCGTATACACTCATGACGAAACCGGAGCAGTCCGCACCGTTTGTTAAGGAAGTGCCTCCGTATACATAAGGATTACCGACAAACTGTAATGCGTAGTTTGCTACCGCGATACCTGCTTCGCTGCCACCGGATGTTACGGTCTGGGTAGCGGCAGGAGTGCTGCCGGAAGAGGACTGCTGCTTCTTCTGTGCTGCTGCCTGAGCGGCTGCTGCAGCCTTGCGGGCAGCTTCCCGTTCTGCCTTTTCCTTGGCAAGTCTTGCTTCCTCTTCTTCCTTGGACTCTGCGGTTACAAAGTCTGTCCAAAGGTTTACATAATCGGTGGAAACGTATCCGTCACCTTCCTCGATGTTAACCTTTACCCAACCGTCCAGTTCTTCGGTAACAACCAGGTCTTCATCGATGGGCACCAGACCAAGCACAACAGCTTCGGTACTGGGATCCTGGCGAACCTTTAATGTGGTGGTGGTAACGGTCGCCATGCGGGTTCCCACTTCCTTTGCCAGTGCAATGGCATCTTCGCCGGTCACACAGAACTCACCTTTTACATAACCGGTGGTGTTGCCGGACTGGATCAGATACCAGCCGTCTGTTTCGGAAATAAAGGTTCCCACGGAATCATCATATAACTTACCGACAATGTTGCCCTCTTCACTGGGAAGATCACGGACATTGACGTAATCATTTACATTGGCGATCACCAGATTGGAGAAATGCTCCGGATCTGCTTCCTCGGTCTCTTCTTCCTCCGGTTCGTTGGCGGAAACATCCGTGGACTTAAGAGCGGTCTCTGTGATGTCCATGGACTTTAAGGCTTCGGCCTCAGCTTCCAGTGTCTCCTCTGCGGAAACCGTTGCCAGTTCCACAACGCTGGTCGTTTCTTCGGAAACCGTCTCTTCCTGGGCCATCAGAGCCTGGAGGGTTTCCTCTTCTGCGATGGTAGGAGAAACGGCTGTGTCTCCTTCATCGATGGAAACGATGTTGGTGCGGATGATGTTGGTTCCTGCAAGAGACGAGGAATTGGTGGCCAGCGCGGTCACTGCGGACATCACGCTGGAAGTATCGATCCCGAAAGCTCCTGCAATGCTGGTGCTTGCAATGGCAATAGAGGAAGTATCCGTTGCAGTCGCCTTGGTTTTCACCAATGTCTTGGCGGATGCGCTCTCCACTACCTTCTTTAACTTGGAAACCTGTGCCACACTTGCGGTAGCAGAGGCAGTATTTGTCTTTTTTGTTAAGGCTGTGTTACGAACTTCTGTAAGGGAAGTACCACCTAATGTCAGGCCAATGCCTGCGGACGGTAAAACAGATGACAGATTCCCTGCCTGTACCTGCGTACAGACACCGGACAACATCATAGTTGCGGCAAGAAGGGAAGCCACTGTTCTGACTCTCCGTTGCTTCATGATAAAAGTAACCTCCGTAAATGCTGTCTCCCCCGACTAACATTTGTTACAGATTTGTTAAATCCAAGAACAAATATAGCATGCCGGCCGGGGTTTGTCAAATCTACGGAGGCCGAGAATACGTTATTTTACAAAGTTTTTATGGTTTTTGCTCTGATACGTTGAAGTTGCACAAAAGCCCGTGAATCCATTTGGTAATTATTACAAAAGAATTACAGGCACGAAACATTTTGCCCAAAAGTCACATGGCAGGCCGGTCGATACCGTACCAGGTACTTACAGGGTCCGGACGGTTCCTGTGCAAAGAGGATCACCGGGAAGAATGCTCCTGCAGGTAACCAAGAGCACTGGTCAGGGCATTGGCACCGTCTGCCACTGCCGTAACGATCTGGCGCATGGGCTTTTTGCGAACATCCCCCGCAGCAAACACGCCGGGAACGCTGGTCACGCCGTCTTCTCCCGCAAGGATATAGCCTGCCTGATCTTTCTGAAGGTCCGGAAGGAGCGCATCCGTATTGGGATGGATCCCCACCGCGATAAACAGGCCGGAGACCGGCAGTTCCTTCTTTTCGCCTGTCAGCTTGTTTACCACATCCAGGGAAGTCACTTCGTCTTCGCCGTTAACCTGTACCACATTGGAATCCCAGAGGATCTCTGCATTGGGAAGGGCCATCAGCTGTTTTTGCAGCACATCCGCTGCCCGCAGGGTGTCTCTGCGATGGATGAGGTAAACCTTTCTGCAGCTTCTGGCCAAAAAGATCGCATCTTCCACCGCCACATCGCCGCCTCCTGATACTGCCACATCCAGGCCACTGAAAAACGCTCCGTCACAGGTTGCACAGTAGGAAACCCCTGCTCCGCACAGCTCTTCTTCTCCGGGGATCCCCAGTTTGGCATGCTCTGCACCGGAACAAAGGATGATGGTCTTGGCTTCCAGGCTTTCTTCTCCATCTTCCGTCTCAACCTGCAAAGAGAAGGTTTTCCCGGTAAAGCCGTCTGTTCCCAAGGACTCAGCGTCCGAAGCATCCAAAGCCGATATGTTTTTTACGGTTCCCATGAGGAACTGTGCTCCCAGTTTTTCCGCATGTTCGTGGAAGCGGTTTCCCAGCTCCATCCCTCCGATCCCGGGAAGTCCGGGGTAATTATCTACTTCATAGGTGGTGGCTACCTGCCCGCCGTTTACCGGATTGCTCTCGATCACCAGAAGATCGAGACCTGCCCGCTTTCCATAGATTGCTGCCGCAAGGCCCGCAGGGCCGGCTCCGATGATCACCACATCATAAGTCATAGCATTGTCCTTCTTTCAGCGGATGCTCTCTTGGCACCCGTCTTTTCTATTTTACCCTATCCGGACCGATTTGGCATCGGAGGTTTTTCCTTTTGTCAGATCACAGTTTTCCACTGTATTTTAGAGAAATTTTAGAGAAATCCGCCCCCCACTCCTGCTATAATCAGGAAGGTACCAGGTGATCCGTTTCTTCCGGCAACTGTAACACCCTATTGGAAAATATAGCACTGTATTGAAAGAGGAACCAACATGCAACAAACCAACCAATCATCCATCGATCCCAAGGATCTGCCGATCCTGATCAAATCCCAGCAGGGCGAGCTGGATGCTGTACTGATGTATAATGCTCTGGCGAAGGTAGCAAAACACAAAAAGGATGCCGAAACCTTCCTGCAACTGGCTTCTGAAGAGGGCCACCATGCAGTTGTGTTTCGGGAACTGACCGGTGCAACCTTAAAACCCCGGAAAACAAAGGCCATCTTCCTGCCCATCCTCTACCGGATCATCGGTCGAAAACGGCTGTATCCCTTAATCGCCAAGGGAGAATATGATGCGGAAAAAACCTACGGGCCGGTGGCAGATAAGTATCCTACGGTACAAAGTGTAAAGGCAGACGAAAAGCGGCACGGTGACACCGTCCTATCCTTGTTAAACAGCCGGAATTGAACCGCCTCCCTTTTCGCAAAAACAGCGTATTTACAGGAAATATCCATCCTCCGTTTCGTGGGTCCGGAACTGGCAGAAAAATATAGAAAAAGTCCGGAAAATAGTTAGACGATTGTCCATGTGTATGGTAAAATGGTTGAGGAAATGCAAAAGAGAGAGGAAATTATGGTTAAGCGTATTCCATATTCTATGAATCTGGTCACTGTCTGTGTGGACAGTGTGGAAGGCGGAGTTTGTAAAGGCGGCTTCTGGACTTTGTTTGATGATGCCCCCCGCCCCTTCGAAGAGCTCACCAATCTGGTGCAGGGTATGGATGCTTTTTTCGATGAGATCAATTTCCCCCAGCGTTCCATGGCCCCCAAGAGTTTTCAAAAGGGAAATCCCGTAGCATCCTACAACACCATCAGCGAGAAGGAGGCAAAGATGTCGGCAGACGAATTACAGGAAAAACGAGGCGATAAAGGTACTTTTATCGTTCAGGTACAGTATCGGCAGAATGCCACCTGGCAGGGAAAGGTGATCTGGGCGGATGAAAACAAGGAAGAACATTTCCGCAGCGCTCTGGAGCTGATCAAGATGATCGACAGCGCGCTGACCAGGGAAGGGATCCAGTGATCGGAATCCGAGAGTCCCCAATTCATTGATGAATTTCTTTACGGATGAATTTATTCCCGAATGTATTGAATGGATAAAAACAAGGCAGGTAACCACATACGTGGCGACCTGCCTTTTTGTTGTTTATCGAACTAATAGGGTTACAGGGCAAAGCCTGTTTGACCCCCTAACCCCGTCCCCAAAGGGTCAAGGGTTAGCAATATCCCCCGTCGATGGTCAGGATCTGACCGGTCATGTAAAGGGGCATCTTCGTAAGGCCAACAACTGCTTCCGCAATCTCTTCCGGAGATGCGATGCGGTCTGCGGGGATCTCCTGACGAAGCGCCTCCATGTCTTCCGCAGAAAAGCACTTGTTCATGTCCGTATCCACCACGCCGCATGCAATGGCATTGACGGCAATGTTACTGGGGGCCAGTTCCTTGGCCAGAGCCTTTGTAAAGCTGTTTACACCGCCCTTGGTGGCCGAATAGGCAACCTCCATGCTGGCACCCACATTTCCCCACATAGAGGAAATATTAATGATCCGACCGCTGTGATCATGCACCATTTTCGGCACCGCAAATTTGCAGGTATGGAAAAGGCCTGAGAGATTCACCGCCAGGATGCGTTCCCACTCTTCCTTCGTCATGTCCGACAGAAGACCTACATGGGAAATGCCGGCATTGTTCACCAGCAGATCCAGTCTCTCCACCTGCTCAAAAACAGCCTTCATTTCCTCATAGCTTCCCACATCTGCCTGAAAAGCCTGCACACGGATCCCGTATGCTTTTTCCCATTCAGCAGCCTGTTTTTGTAATAATGCAAAAGAAGAAGCACAGGTCAGGGTAAGGTCATATCCTTCCTTCCCTAAGGCCTGTGCTATCATTTTTCCAATCCCACGGCTTGCGCCGGTGATCATTGCTTGTTTTCTCATGAAATCTCCAGATGCTCATTCTGCATGGCTTCTTCCATCAGTTTCAACAGTTCCAGCTCACTGCGGAAATACTCTGTTTTCTTCTGATCTGCCCAGGTGACGGAACCCTGCCAGGTTTCATTTTGTCTATGCGTAACGTTGATGATAAATGTGTTGTCCATTACTATTACCCCCTGGTACGAAACCTCTAATCTGTATTGTATTAGATTTCGTCGTCAAAGTCATCCTCATCCAAAAGATTTCTTTTTTTCTTTCCAAGCATGAGGCTGGCTACGGTAGCCGCTGCCGCGGTTACCGCACCACCCAGGGCACTGCCCATGGTATCTCCCAGGACCATCGCCAGCCCCAGCTCAGCAGGGGCGGCGTAGGTTTTCATGGGTAGGAACAGGAATAGTATCAGGGACATTCCGGTTAAGATACAGGTTGCTGTGCCTTTCTTTTTCATGATTTATGCTTCTTCCTCGTCTTTGCGCTTCTTGGTTGCCAGATACATACCTGCCAGAGCGGTAGCTGCTGCACCCATGACACCTGCCCAGGTACCTGCCTGAGAAGCATCACCGGTCTGAGGTCTGTCAGCACCAAGGACTGCAGGCTCTTCATCTTCCATATCGTCTACCAGAACGGATTCACGGGTTACACCCAGAACAGTGCCGGTAGAAGCTGCGGAAGCAGTAGTTGTTACGTTGCTTACAGGAGTAGGATCTACGTTAACCGGTGCTGTGTAGTCGATCTCAACAGTTTCACCGTTTAAGTCATACTCACTGTCGCCTAAAGAGGACAGCTTGGAAGCTACGAAGAAGGTTCCGTTCAGGCTGCTTACTGCTTCGCCGTTTACGGAAACGGGATTTCCGTTTGCATCAAAGACAACCTTCAGGAGCTCGGTTGCTACACCGTCAACGACTCTCCACATGTAAACGGTATTGCTTGCCTTTTCGGTATTGTATTCAACGATCTGTCCAGCCTCACCGAACAGTGCTTCGTAATTTTCCTGAACGAACTGACGGAACAGTGCGTAAGGGATCTGAACATCACCAAACTCGGTGTATGCGGTATTGCCTTCTGCTACATCGTTGGAAGTAACATCTACATCGTCTGCTACGGGAACAGCTGCTACCATAGCTCTTACCAGAGATGCACGCAGTACATATCCAGACTCTGCTACTACAGGCTTCTCACCGGTGGAAGCGGTTGCACGGTTGGTACCGGTCAGTGCCTCTGCCCAGTTCGCATAGTTTGCTGCAACGCTTGCCTGCTCTTCTGCAGTTTCCAGACTTGCCTTTGCTAATGCCAGTTTCTGCTGCGCAGCTACTACAGCAGCTTTAAGCGCTTCCAGATTTACTCCGCTGACGGAGCAGTTCTCTAATGCTGCCAGAGTCTCTTCGTAGGCGCTCTTAGCGGTGTTGTAGGTGCTCTTAGCGCTTTTGTAATCGGTGATCGCATCATCCATGGACTTAAGAGAACCATCGATGATAGCGGATGCCTTGGCAACGCCTTCCTCTTCGATCACGGTAATGTCAGCGTGCTTCTCATCTTTATCCTTGGTGGTTGCATCGTCTAAAGTATCTTCTGCATTGTACTTAGCGTAAGTTGCATCGATTACTGCCTGCTTCTTGTACTGCTCGATGATGGCTGCGGTGGAAAGAGCCACACACTGATCGATCAGATCGTCTACTTCATCCTTGTTTACCAGCCACTGGCTGATGCCGGCGATATTTGCGATATCCTTGATGTCATCACCCAGATTCTGCCAGAAGTCATCATAGTAATTATCATAATGTTTATCCAGTTCTGCACGAAGCTGTGCTTTGGAGATGAACTTGAAGGAATCCCAGTTCCATCCGTTCCATACTTCGTTTACATAATCGTTCAGTTCCTTATCGTACTGGGTCTGGTTGATCTCTACTGCATAAGACTTGATCACTTCGTCCAGAGCTGCCTTAAGAGCTTTCTTAGCGGCTTCGCTGTCTGTTGCAGCGTATGCTGCCTGGATCTGTGCTTCTAAGCTCTGCTGTGCGGATCTAGCTGCGTTTAATTCGCTCTCTGCTGCGCTCTTTTTTGCATTCTGATCAGCCAAGGTCTGGTTCAGGTTACTGATCTCACCAAGAAGAGCGCTCTCCTGACCTTCTAAACCGCTAACCGTTGCATTTGCACTGTTTAAAGCAGTTGATGCATCGTTATATGCGGTATTGTCTACATCATCATAGTAATCAGAAACGCTATGCTGTGCTCTAAACAATTTCTCAGCCGCCCAA
>JAILDL010000062.1 GCA_024689465.1 Lachnospiraceae bacterium | reverse complement strand
CTGGATTTCCAAACCACCATGAACTTCGTTAAGTGTAATCTGTGGACCTGGAAAGACGGTACCCAGTCCATCTGGGAGAGATTAAATGACAAGCTTTTAAATAAGGCTCGTTTAAACTGCGATATCACCAAGGTAGAGCGTAAGGATGGTAAGGTATTTGTGACCGTTAACGGCCAGGTAGAAGAGTACGACAAGATCATCGTCACTTCTCCTTTGCAGTATCTGCCGGATTATTTCGATGCAACCCAGGAAGAAAAGGATCTCTTCTCCAAGATCGATTACGAGCGCTACGACGTACTGGCAGTCGAGACCAAGCCGGAAGATCATCCGGAGATCTCCTACTACGTATTTGAGAACATGGAGCCGGAACGTTACGGTCATCTGATGGTTTACTACCGTCGTTGGAGAGATGAGGTCAATCAGGTCATCACCACCTACGCACTGCGGAATCATACCGGCGATCCCGAGATCCCCTATGAAACCTGCAAGAAGACCGTACTGGATGACTTAAAGACCATGAAGAATCCTGCTTCTGCCGTTGTCAACGAGAATTCCTGGTATTATTTCCCTCACGTAGATTCCGCCACCTATGCCAGCGGATGGTACGAGAAGGTAGAAGGAATGCAGGGCACCAACAACACCTTCTATGCCGGTGAAGTTATGTCCTTCGGTGACATGGATGAAACCGCTGAGTACTCCAGAGAACTGGTAGAGCGCTTCTTCTGATCCGGATCATAAAAAATGATACAGAGGCCGGTGGTGATTGCCACCGGCTTCTGATTTAACAAGATTGGAGTAGACGATATGGCTTTTTACAAAGATCATTACGAAGTCGTCATCATCGGCGGCGCACTGGCCGGTCTGTCCTGTGCACTGCAGCTGCAGGCCAAAGGCATAAAGGACATTCTGGTACTGGAAAAGCATAATCTTCCCGGCGGTCTGGCAACCAGCTACGTACGAGACGGGATCGAGATCGAAGCAACCCTTCATGAAATGATGAGCATCGGAACGAAGGAAGATCGCCTGAAGGTAGGCGCTTTCTTTGACGAGATGGGTGTGGATATCAACTGGCTGCGGGTTCCGGAGGCATACCGCTTTGTGGAAACGACCAAGGGGATCGATATTACCCTGCATTCCGGTTTTGAGAGGATGGCGGGAGAGATCGATGCACAGTATCCCGGGTGGGGCCCGAAGGTGCTGGAATTTATGAACCTGTGCAACACCGTTTACAATTCCATGAACATCCTTTCCGTGACCCCCATGAGCAAGGTGCAGATGCTCTTAAAGCATCCGGAATTTGTCAAAACAGCCGGATATACCGCAACGGAAGTCATGGATACCTTCCATTTCCCCCAGGATATCGTGGATATCTTAAGTCCTTACTGGATCTATGTAGGCAATCCCTTAAAGACGCTTCCTTTTACCATCTATGCGTTCCTGATGGCGGATTATTTCAGGGGTGGCAGTTATGTGTGCAGGAATTTCTCCCATGAGATGAGCTTAAAGCTTCAGCAGAAGGCAGAGGAAAACGGCGCGCAGGTGGAGATGTGCCAGGAAGTGGACAAGATCCTGGTCAAGCATGGGCGTGTTACCGGCGTGCGTACCCGCAGGGGCGATGTGATCCATTGCAACTATGTGGTCAGCGGCGCATATCCCAACAAGGTTTATACCCAGATGATCGAGCCCTTATCGGAGGTTCCCGCAGGAGCCATCAAGAGTGTGAATGCCCGAAATCTGTCGGTATGTCCTGTATCGGTCATGATGGTACTGGAGGGAACGCCGGAAGAGATCGGCATAAAGGATTACAACATCTTCTCCGGTTCAACCATGGATACGGAAGAAATCTGGAAGAACTATCACACCCAGGGCCCTTATGACTACCTCACCAGTATCTGTCTGAATCTGTCCAATCCGGGCTGCTGTCCGGAAGGTTATACCCAGCTGTCCATTACGGCCCTGCCTTTATCCGAAGCATTCCTGAATGTAAAGGAAGAGGATTATCTGGACTTAAAGCGCAAGCTGGCGAACGACATGATCGATAACTATGAAAAGACCAGTGGCATTAAGATCCGTGACCGGATCATGGAGATCGAGGTCTCCACGCCGGTGACCATTTCCCATTACGTAGGAGCCTGGAAAGGCTGTATTTACGGCTATCTGCATCATATCAACGACCATGCGGTGGCTCGTTTGCAGATGAAGGAAGAAGACCACTTCATTGAAGGTCTGGAATTTGCCGGTGCTTTCTCCATTTCCGGAAACGGAATGGGACCTGCGGTGACCAACGGAAGGGCCGCAGCGAAGGCTATCTTCGAAGACAAAGAGAAAAAGGAGGCCGCTGCAAAATGAAAGTAAAAGGATTTTTGAAAGATGTGGGCGGTGCTTCCCGCGTGACCAACGCCAGAAGAGAAAGTTATGCAAAAGCCAGTGCAACGCCGGATCCCAAGGATCCCATTCGGGAACTGGCAGATGCCCTTCATCCCGGAAAGCAGGAATGGAAGGTGAAAAAGATCACCGACGCGTCTCCGACAGCAAAGACTTTCCGCTTAGAACCGTTAAACGGCCATGTGCCGGTATTTCAGTCCGGGCAGTATATCAACTTTTATCTGGAGATCGGCTCTTCCAAGCTGACCAGAGCCTATTCCCTGTCCTCTGCGCCCTTTGAAGGCAGAGGGGAAAAGCCTTTTGTGGAGATCACCATCCGCAGGAATGTATCCTATTTTGTGCCGGATTATTTCTTTGATCAGGTAAAGGAAGGGGATATCCTGACAGCGGCCATGCCCTTTGGCTCCTTCTACTATGAACCTTTGCGGGATTCAGGAAATGTGGTGGCCCTTGCCGGCGGTTCCGGTATTACGCCTTTTGTGTCCATGGCCAGAGAAATTGCCGAAGGCAAGCTTCCCGTGAACCTGACAATCCTGTACGGATCGGTCAATCATAAGGATATCGTCTGCGGTGAAATGCTGGCGGAAGCGGAAAAGAAGGCAGCTTCTCTTCCCGAAGGAAAGGGCAGTGTCCGTGTGATCCATGTGATGAGCGATGATCCGGAATGGGAAGGCGAAAAGGGCTTTGTGACCGAAGAGCTGATCCGGAAGTATTCCGTACCGGATTCCACCTATATGTTCTGCGGCCCCTGGGCTATGTACAACTTTGTGTCCGCAGCCTTAAAGGAAATGAAAGTGCCCCTGCGAAGGTTCCGTCACGATGTGATGCAGCAGCCTTCCAAGGTCACCAATATTCCCGGTTTTCCTGCAGATCAGGTGGGAAAGGTTTATAAGCTTACGGTGGTGCGCGGTATTCACGAAGATGTGGTGGATGCCAGAGCCGATGAACCCATTGCGGTTGCCTTAGAGCGTAGTGCCATTGCCATCGATACTCATTGCCGCGGCGGTGAATGCGGTTTCTGTCGCAGTAAGCTTCTGGCGGGAGATCTCTTTATTTCGCCTCTGGGAGACGGAAGAAGAGCGGAAGATAAAGAGCAGGGATATTTCCATGCATGCTCAGCGTACCCTGTCAGCGACTGTAAGGTGAAGATCCCCATCCTGTAAGGGCTGTTTGCCTATGGCCTGAGCAGGATGATCGAATTGAAATAAAAGTTGGAGGAGCAGAAAATGCCGCAAGAAGTAAATCCCCGGATCCATGTAAATGAGACGGATTTTCCTCATGAACCCTATCATTGCGATGATCCTGAGAAAAAAGAACTGGTGATGCAGCTGGCCAAGATGATCACGGATAACATCCCCCGGAAATTAAAGGGCGGAATGCACGAAAACCATATGGATTTCTGGATCCTGGACCGTCTGCTGACCAAAGAAGAAGTAAAATTCATGATCAGCTTTAAAAAGCGCCGTGTTGGCAGAACCACGGCGGAGCTGGCAAAATGGAACAATATGTCCGAGAAGGAAGCCCAGGCGATGATCAATCACCTGCTCTGGATCGGTATTCTGGAGCAGAACCGGGATAATGAAGACCAGCATGTTCAGTACTGTATCCCCAAGTGGGTGGTAGGTTCCGGTGAATATATGGTGGAACATCCCACACTGGCAGATGACCACCCGGAAGTGGCGACCATGTTTAACTTAGCTCCCCAGGAGCCGCTGGAACTGGCAGCCAAGCTGGTGCCTCCCGGAGGAGCCGGTATCGGTATGCATGTCATTCCGGTGGAAAAGGCCATTCCCGTGGAGTCGGTTTCCGTCAGCGTAGAGCACTTATCTCACTGGCTGGAGAAGTATGACAAATTCTGTACCATGGTCTGTGCCTGCAGAAAAGCCCAGCGTATCCGAGGAGAGGGCGTTGGGGATATTGAAGGTTATATGTGCATCGGCGTGGGAGATATTGCGGAATTTCTGGTAGAATCCGGTAAAGATGCCCACTATATCACCCGGGAAGAAGCCATGGCTATTATCCAGCGTGCGGAGGAAAAGGGCTATGTGCACCAGATCACCAATCTGGACGGCCCTAATCGCATCGTGGGAATCTGCAACTGTTCTCCCGGAAGCTGCTATGGTCTTCGGACCTCTCAGCTGTTTAATACCCCCAATATGTCCCGTTCGGCTTATCGCGCTCATGTGGATCGTGAAAAATGCGTGGCTTGCGGCAAATGCGTGGAAGTCTGTCCCGCCGGTGCTGCAAAGCTGGGCCAGAAGCTGTGTAAGGCAGATGGTTCCAAGGTGAAATATCCCATGCATGAGCTGCCGGATGATACACCCTGGGGTGAGGATAAATGGGATCCTGACTATCGGGATCATAACAAGATCAACTGCTACGATACCGGTACGGCACCTTGTAAAACCGCCTGTCCGGCCCATCTGGCGGTGCAGGGATACATTAAGATGGCATCCGAAGGCCGCTATGACGATGCCCTCAGACTGATCCGTCAGGACAATCCCTTCCCTGCCGTTTGCGGAGCAGTCTGCAATCGCAGATGTGAGGATCGTTGTACCAGAGGTACCATCGATAAGCCTCTGGCCATTGATGAGATCAAGAAATTCCTGGCACAGCGGGAAGTGACCGGAGAGTTTTCCTATCTGCCCAAGTGCCAGAATATGGACGGCAAGCAGTGGGATGGCTATAAGATCGCGGTGATCGGTGCAGGCCCTGCCGGCCTGACGGCTGCCTATTATTTACGGCAGGACGGCTATCCCGTTACCGTGTTTGAAAAGGAAGCTCGTCCCGGTGGTATGCTGATGAACGGCATTCCCAACTTCCGTCTGGATAAGAAGGTGGTGGAAGCCGAAATCCGTATCATCCAGCGGATGGGCGCTGAGATCAAATGCGGCGTGGAAGTCGGCAAGGATATTACGCTGGATGAGTTGCGTGCCCAGGGCTACAAGGCGTTCTATATCGCCATCGGTCTCCAGGGCGGCAGACTGGCAGGTGTACCAGGTGAAGATGCTATGGGTGTGGAAAGCGGCGTTTCCTTCCTGCGCAGAGTAAACCAGAATCCGTCCATTCGCCTGACCGGTGATACCGTGGTAGTCGGCGGTGGCAACGTGGCCGCAGATGTGGCCAGAACCGCAGCCCGTGCTACGGATTCCAAGATCACCATGATCTGTCTGGAACAGCGGGAGGAGATGCCTGCGGCAAAGGATGAGATCGCGGAAGTATTAGAGGAGCATATCGAGCTGTTAAACGGCTGGGGACCCAAAGAAGTTCTGGAAGAGAACGGCCGTGTGACCGGTATCGTCTTTAAGAAGTGCGTGTCTGTAAAAGACAGTGAGGGACGTTTTAATCCCAGCTACGATGAAAATGATACCATGACCATCGCCTGCAGCAATATCCTGATGGCCATCGGCCAGAGTGCCCAGTGGGGAGACCTGCTGAAAGGCTCTAAGGTAGTGGTTCGCAGAAACGGTACCGCAGAAGCAGATCCCGTAACCTTGCAGACTGCGGAGCCGGATATCTTCGTGGGCGGTGATATCAACCATGGTGCACGCTTTGCCATTGATGCCATTGCAGACGGCAAAGAGGGCATGGTTTCCATCAATCGCTTCGTACATCCCGGACAGAGCCTGACCATCGGCCGTGATCGCAGAGAATTCATTGAGCTGGATCGTGACGATATCAAGGTGGAAGGCTATGATAACGCGGACCGCCAGATGCCCGGCATGAAGCCCGGCGATCCCTTAAAGACCTACGATGATCTGCGCCTTCCTCTGACGGAAGAACAGGTAAAGGCAGAGGCTGCCCGTTGTTTGTCCTGTGGTGCTACGGTGGTGGATCTGAACAAGTGCATCGGCTGCGGCTTATGTACCACTCGCTGTGAGTTTGACGCCATTCACCTGCAGAGGGATATCCCCCACGCTGCCGATATGCATACGGCAGAAGAGATGATGAAATGCGTGGCTCCGTATGCCTTAAAGCGTGGCATTAAGATCATCAAGAAGAAGGTGACGGGAAAGAGCGATTATCCGACGGAGCAGACGGAGAATTAAGACTGCTTTTCCAATTGTATATCCATTGTGTTAACCTGCATGCCGGAAGGGGATTCCCTTCCGGTGTGTTTTTTGTGATGAATTGTTTTAGCGTGTTTGCGGGGGAGAGAATAACAGATTTGCAT
>JAILDL010000025.1 GCA_024689465.1 Lachnospiraceae bacterium | reverse complement strand
ATAGGGCAGCTTCTCATTTGCCTGAGTATGCAGGTGAAGCAGAGGCTTTCTCAGTTCCTGCAGACCTTTGATCCACATCTTGGCAGGAGAGAAGGTGTGCATCCAGGTGATGACGCCGACGCAGTCATCATCGATGCTGGCTTTTCTGCAATCTGCGATGCAGATCTCAGACGTTTCCACAGTAGGAAGAAGCTCTAAAGTAACGGTGTCTTTTAACTGATCGTTTAAGAATGCGACCATTTCAGCAGCATCGGCTGCTACCTGCTTCAGGCACTCTTCCCCGTAAAGGTCCTGACTGCCCACGATAAAGTAAAGTTTTTTCATAGAACATCCCTCTTTCTTGTAAGTTTCCGGTTTTGGCAAACTGAATTTTGCCCCGACATTCTCATTTTATCTGTGGTTTTAAGGGCAAGCAAGCTGTATTATCTGACATTTTTGTGTAAAAAATAAGTTGTGTCAAAATGGAAAGCCACCTGACAAAAAGCCACTGTTTCATCTTATTGCGAAGGAGGTAGGCGATACAGCTGGTCTTTCCCAAAGTATTTGGCCATCATGCGGTTTTCTTCTTCGTTGGAATCCTCCGAAATATCCTTATTGATCAAAAACCAGGGCATATACTGATAAGACGGAACAGCAACGACCGGATCGGATGTACATTGGATCATGGATACACGGTCCAGAAACTCGTTATGGAAGTTATTGGCTTCTCCGGAATGCACGTAGTAGTAAGCGCCAAAGGAAGATACGGAACCGATCTTATCTTTGGTAAAACGAAATGCGATCAGGAACAGCAGCATCAGCAGAGCATAATACCAGATACGATGCTCCAGATGTCCTGCGGAAGAAACGACCGACTGTTTCTTTTCCAGGAGACGTACGCAGTAGCCGACTCCGTACACTTCGCAGGCAAAGAACAGCAGCTGACAGGTGAGTTTGATGGCGATCCAGGTACGGGAAAGGCCGGCATTTCCCATGGAATAGAAACTGGAAGTAAAGCCGGTGGCATAAAAGGAAAAGGCAAAAAACAGAAACAGGCCGGGCAGGCGGAAGGAAAAGGTGCTGCGCTGTACCAGGTTGTAAATGACCGGCAGGGCCAAAAGGGCAAACAGAAGCATGTATACGCCGGTAAACCGCCATAATTGTTTTACGGCGGCGCCGTAAGAATGCAGGATCGCCGGGAAGGCGGAATCTCCCTGATACCAGGCGGCCCGTACTGCATTGCCGGGAGCAGTCACATTGAGGTAAAATCCGACAAGATAAGTAATAAAAGAAGGCACAAACCATAGGCAGTGCTTGCGACTCTTTATAAAAGCAAGAAGGAATGCTGCGATAAGAACCAACAACCCCTGGAGGCAGGTAACAAAGTTCGCACCGGCACAGACAAAGGATAAGGGGATAAGGAGCAGGGACCATAATATGGAGGCCCTTTTTTTCTTTACAAAGAAAAGCTGTATGCAGCAGGAGGTCATGAGGAAAAACATACTGTGCATAAAGGTATAATGTACGCCGCTGTTGTACCAGTAAAAGCCCTGCTGAGCCGTGTGGATCAGTTCCAGCATGGCCATGGTGACGATCACGGCGGACAGAACGGCTTCCTGCCAGGTAGCGTTAAAGAAACGTCTCGTTAAGGTCCAGATCAGGACAAACGAGGAGATGGTCAGTGATGAGATAAGGAGTATCGGTCCCAGAAAATAATATTCAAATCCGAAAGCGGCGGGCATCTGGGCCATCATAAAGATGGAGGAGTAGGTGCCCTGCCAACTGTAATGACAATCAAGGACTGTGGAAAAGCCTGCTTCCAACATGGCTCTCGGGCCAATTCCATATCGCAGATTCTGCCACAGTTTGATGCCATAGCTGTAATCATCATAGCGGGGAATGGCATACATAGTCAGGCGATATAAGGGAAGAAGGGCGGCAAGGAGAGCAAGAAGGGATAAAACAGCCATCCAGGTAGAGGAAACATGCAGTTTTGTCAGTTTTTTCATTAGACAGACCTCCGGGGAGATTGATTCCATAGTTATTTTGCCATGGAACGGGAGGTGCGTCCATCCCATTTCCGACCATCGTCCATAATCGTGGATACCAAAAGATGCGCATATCTGCTATGATAGGCTTATTATGGAAAACGCATATACCTTTTTATCAAGAGTACGATACAGTGAAGTGGATGCAGACAGGGAGCTGTCTCTGGTGTCGGTCCTTAACTATTTTCAGGACTGCTCCACCTTTCAGTCAGAGGATCTGGGAATCGGTCTGATCTACCTGCGGGACCGCAATCTGTTCTGGGTTGTGAATGCCTGGCAGATCGATGTGCTGCGCTACCCGGTTTTGGGAGAAAAGATCACCCTGGGAACCAGCCCCCACGAATTGAAGGGCTTTCTGGGACTGCGTAATTTCATGATGTGGGATGAAACAGGCGAGCTGATCGTGAAGGCCAATTCTGTCTGGTCTCTGCTGGATACGCAGACCTACCGTCCGGTAAAGTGTACTCCGGAAATCCTGGAGAAGTACGTGATCGCAGAGAAACTGGACATGGAATACCTGCCCCGGAAGATCGCACTGCCGGAAACTATGGAAAAACAGGATGAGCTTACTATCTCCCGTCACCACTTAGATACCAACCATCATGTAAACAACGGGAAATATGTGGAGATCGGTGCAGAATATGTAAACGGAGAAAAAAAGCCCAGACGCCTTCGGGCAGAGTACTTAAAGCAGGCGGTGCTGGGAGATACCATGAGCGTCTATACCGGCAGCAACGGGGATTCGCAGCTGGTGAAACTGGCAGATACGGAAGGGAAGGCATTTGCCGTCTTATCCTTCGATTTTTAGGGAATTACAGGAGTTTAGAGATTTATATGGAACTTGGAAAGATCCAGACATTAAAAGTAAATAAGGAAGTGGAGTTCGGCGTTTATCTGGCAGATCCGGAGAATGCAGACCCTAAGCCGGAAGAGCGGGTGCTTCTTCCTGGGAAACAGGTGCCTCAGGGCACCAAGGTAGGAGACATGCTGGAGGTATTCCTTTATAAGGATTCTTCCGATCGTCTGATCGCTACCACCATGCGACCTGCCATGACGCTGGGAGAAACGGCTCTGGTAAAGGTAGCCCAGGTGGGACGGATTGGTGCGTTCTTAAACTGGGGGCTGGAAAAGGACCTGCTGCTTCCTTTTAAGGAGCAGACCCGGAAGGTGGAAGAGGGCGACGACGTATTGGTGGCTTTATATGTGGATAAGTCCGGGCGTCTTGCCGCCACCATGAAGGTATATCATTATCTGCAGACAGATTCTCCTTATCAGAAGGAGGATATGGTAAACGGTCTGGTCTATGAGATCAGCAAGAACTTTGGTGCTTTTGTGGCAGTGGATGATAAATATTCGGCCCTGATCGCCACCCGGGAATTATACGGTAACAAGCAGATTCGGGTGGGGGATCGGGTTACGGCCCGTGTCATCAGCGTGAAAGCAGACGGAAAGCTGGACCTTTCCGTTCGGGAGAAAGCTTATCTCCAGATCGGAGAGGATGCTGAGCAGATCCTGAAGCTGATGGAGGATATGGGAGGAAGTCTTCCCTTTACGGATAAGGCAGATCCGGAACTGATCCGGGAAAAGACCGGCATGAGCAAGAATGAGTTTAAACGTGCCGTCGGGAATCTGCTTAAGAACGGAAAGATCCGGATCCTGGACGAGGAAATTGTAAGAGCCGATCAGTAAAGAAAAGAATCAGGGGCGCCGTGAGGGCGGCGGAAAGGGGACGTATGACAAGTAAGAGAGTAAACTGGGGATATCTGTTCCTCATAGCAATGGTCGTTGCGATCAATTACATTCCGGGATTACCCCAGTGGATCGCAGGGAAAGGATTATTGTTTAACATCCTGATCAGTGAGGTGCTGGTGCTTTTGCCCATGCTGCTGATCACCATTTCCTCCGGAGAAAAGCTTTCCAATCTGTTTCCTTTTAAGAAGATCCGGTTTACTACGGTGCTGCTCATCGTATTGTTTACGATCCTGCTGTTCCCGTTTACCGCTTTCTTAAATTCCTTTTCCATGCTGTTTACCCAGAATCAGATCCTGCAGGTCAGCGATGAGATCGTCGGCAATGCACCGATGGTCGTACTGTTCTTCTTTGCCCTGCTTGCGCCGTTTTGCGAAGAGGTGGTTTTCCGGGGCATCGTATTCGGAACCTATCGAAAGGGAGGCAACATCCTGACAGCGATCCTGTTGTCCGCTTTGATGTTTGGCTTTATGCATATGAACATCAACCAGGCGATCTATGCCTTTGCGTTGGGTATCTTTATGGCCCTTTTGGTAGAAGCAACGGGAAGCTTGTGGAGCTCTTTGTTGGTCCATGCATTCTTTAACGGCACGTCCATGATGACCTTGTTTGCCAGCAGTTCGGCTCTGGGGGATGCATCCTTGCAGGAATCTGCATCCCAGGCACTTAGTAGTGGCGATACACTGATCACCATCATCATTACCTATGGCGTGATCGCCCTGATCACCATGACCATCAATGTGTTCGTTCTTCGTAAGATCGCAAAGAACGAAGGAAATGAAGGCATCTTTACCAGGATCTGGGAGAGCCGAAAGGAGAAGGGACATCTGATCACCATTCCCTTACTGGTGGCACTTGCCCTTGCCATCTGCTTCATGGTGGCAACTTCCCTGATCATCGGATGATCGAAACGAAATGCGTACCTGACCGTTATAAGGACAGACACGTAAGAAATGAACGATAAACAATCGAAAGGCCCGGCTTCCACACAGGAAACCGGGCCTTATCATCGGTGCATCGCTTCGCAGGTTTTGCAAGCTCAGATGGAGATATCCAGAGTACTTCCTACGGAAGGGTTGACACTACGCTCCATGGCTGCAGCATCTACCATCTGTGTGAGGGAGGCACCCATTTGATCCTGGACTTCCAGGGTCTTATCCATCATTGCAAAACCAACCGAAGTCTGCAGATTGGCCTGCGCCATTGACATCGACAAAGCAGCGATATCCATATTGCCTCCTTCCTGCGCATTGCTACGCACGTTCTGATATTAATATTATCGAAGAAATACACAAAAACTTAAGGGCAAAAGGTAGATTTTTTCGTGACATTAAACTAAAATAAATTTCGTGGAGTAATTTTTGGTGAAATTGCACACATAGGTCAGCAGGAGGACGTAGCATGATATCAAACCAGATCTTACAAAGTACCATAGAAGGGCTGAAATCCATTGTTCGTGTGGAATTCGGCATTATGGACACAGATGGAAAGGAAATCGCTTCAACTGCCGATATGAGCCGTTGCAGCGCCGCCGCTGTGGAATTCGCACAATCCCCTGCAGACTCTCAGGAAATTCAGGGTTATCAGTACTTTAAGATCTATGATGAAAACCAGCCGGAATACATCCTGGTAGCCGGCGGGAGCGGTGAAAATACCTACACTCTTGGTAAAGTTGCTGCATTTCAGATCCAGGGCCTGCTGGTTGCTTACAAAGAGCGTTTTGACAAGGATAATTTCATCAAGAATCTGCTCTTGGACAACCTGCTGTTAGTGGATATCTACAGCCGTTCCAAGAAGCTGCACATCCCGGTGGATGTAAAGCGGATCGTACTGATCGTGGAAGCAGAAAGCGGAAAAGACAGCAATATTTTAGAGCTTCTGCGCTCCGGCTCCGGTATTACCAACCGGGACTTTGTAACGGCCGTGGATGAGAACAACGTCATCGTGGTAAAGGATCTTTCCGACGGGGATTCGCCCAAGGATATCGATAAGATCGCAAAGAGCGTGATCGCTTATCTGGAAAAGGAAAAGGTACGGGGCAGTCGTGTGTCCTACGGTACTGTTGTAAAGGAGATCAAGGAAGTCAGCCGTTCCTACAAGGAAGCCAAGATGGCACTGGATGTAGGAAAGATCTTCTTTGACGAGCGCCAGATCGTTGCCTACAGCGAGCTGGGTATCGGCCGTCTGATCTATCAGTTGCCGATCCCTCTGTGCAAAATGTTCATCAAGGAGATCTTCGGCGGCAAGAGCCCTGATGAGTTTGATGAAGAAACCCTTACCACCATCAATAAGTTCTTTGAGAACAGCCTGAACGTGTCGGAAACCTCCCGTCAGCTGTTTATCCATCGAAACACCCTGGTGTACCGTCTGGATAAGCTGCAGAAGAGTACCGGCCTGGACCTTCGCGTCTTCGAAGATGCCATCACCTTCAAGATTGCTCTGATGGTCGTTAAGTACATGAAATACATGGAAACCTTTGAGTATTAATTTCTAAGGAGCATTTAACCTTGCCTGTTACAAAAAAGAAGAAAAGAAAACTTGCTATCGGGGATGATGAGGTCATCGTCCTCGATAATGTTTGTAAATCCTACGAATCCGGAGCCCCTGCCTTAAACGGAGTATCCCTTCGGATCAAGCGGGGAGAATTTGTATTTATCATTGGCGGCAGCGGATCGGGTAAGTCTACCCTGATCAAGCTCCTGCTGCGGGAACTGGTTCCTACATCCGGCTCCATCAACGTGCTGGGCTATGACCTGACCCGTATCCGTCACGGCAGGATTCCCCAGTTTCGCAGAAAGCTGGGCATCGTTTTTCAGGATTTCCGTCTCCTGCCGGACCGGAATGTGTATGAGAACGTAGCCTTTGCGCAGCGGATCGTGCAAAGACCCAGACGGGAGATCCGCAAGAATGTACCGGCGATCCTCTCTCAGGTAGGTCTGGCCGGTAAATACAAGTCCAAGATCAAGCGCCTTTCCGGTGGGGAGCAGCAGAGAGTGGCCATCGCCCGTGCACTGATCAATCGCCCGGATATCCTGCTGGCCGATGAGCCTACGGGAAACCTGGATCCTAAAAATTCCGAAGAGATCATGGCCCTTCTCCAGAAGGTCAATGAAGCCGGCACCACAGTTTTAGTGGTTACCCACAACGGCGAGATCGTGAATAAAATGAAAAAGCGCGTGGTGGCTCTTAACAAAGGCGTGATCATCAGCGATGAGGAAGAGGGGGAATATGTAAATGCGGATTAGTACATTTTTCTACACTCTTCAGCAGGGTGTGCGGAATATCTTCCGTAACAAGCTGTTTTCCTTAGCTTCCATCGCTACCATTACTTCCTGCCTGTTTTTGTTCGGCATGTTCTATGCCATCGTCATCAACCTGCAGCACATTGTAAAGACGGCGGAAGAGGGCGTTTCGGTTACCGTGTTCTTTAACGAAGGGGTAACAGCAGAACGGATCGAAGAGATCGGCAAGGCCATTGAAGGACGAAATGGTGTATCTCGTGTGGAATTCATCAGCGCAGACCAGGCTTGGGAGGAATTTAAGACCGACTATCTGGGGGAGGAGTATGCAGACGGTTTTACCGAGAATCCCCTGGCAAACTCCATGCACTATGAGGTGTACCTCTCCGATGTATCGCTGCAAAGCGACCTGGTAACCTATATCCAGTCCATACCGGAAGTGCGAAAGATCAATCGTTCCGAGATCACCGCATCCACGCTGACCGGGGTGAATTCCCTGATCGGGTATATCTCTGTGGGGATCATCGTGGTCCTCTTTGCGGTATCCATCTTCCTCATCAGCAATACCGTTACCATCGGTATCTCTGTGCGCAAGAACGAGATCGAGATCATGAAATACATCGGTGCAACGGACTTTTTCGTACGTTGTCCCTTTGTGATCGAGGGGATCCTCATTGGCGCCATAGGTGCTGCGATCCCTTTGGTCATCATTTACTTTATCTACAACACGGCCATCACCTATATCACCGGACGTTTCTCTGTATTGTCCGAACTGCTTAAGTTCCTGCCGGTGGAGGTGATCTATCAGGATCTGGTACCCATCACCATGGCCATTGGTGTGGGCATCGGCTTTATCGGAAGCTTTATCACGGTCAGAAGACATCTGCGTGTGTGATCGGAAGGCGGTAGGAATTTGAGATCACTGTTTTCTGCATCCTTTCAGTTTCATAGAGATCGCAGAGCCTTGAAACGGGGGTTGTGTGCCCTGCTTCTGATCGCCTTTTTATCTTCCACCTATGCGGTGGGAGTCTTTGCAGCGACCCGGGCAGAACAGCTGACGGAGAGCATCAAGGAGAAGGAAGCCCAGATCAGTTCGGCCAAGAACCAGAAGGCGACCATCAACTCTTCTCTGACGGATGTAAAAAAGATCAAGGCCCAGCTGGAATCCCAGAAAGCGGATCTAGCTGCCTATGTGACCCAGCTGGATGCATCCCTCACGGACATCCAGACCAAGATTGAGGAATTAAACAATCTGGTGTCCGAAAAGGAAGAAGAGATCTGTAAGACCGAGGAAGAACTGGCCCAGGCTCAGGAACTGGAAAAACAGCAATACGAAGCCATGAAGCTTCGCATGAAATTCATATACGAAAGCCGCAGCGCCGGAGGATATCTGGAGATGATGTTAAACTCGGATTCCTTTGGAGAGCTGCTTAATAAGGCGGATTACATTGAGGCATTGTCGGACTATGATGCCCGGATGCTGGATGAATACGTAAAGAACGAGCAGTTGATCCGTACCTGCAAGGAAGAACTGGATGCCCAGAAGGAAGTACTGGTGGCAGCCAAGGATCAGCAGGAACAGGAACAGGCTGCATTGGAAGATCTGATCTCCACCAAGGAGTCGGAGATCACGGCATATCAGTCGGATATCAACAATAAAGAAGCGGCCATCAAAGAGTATGAGCAGATGATCGCTGCCCAGGACGCCGCCATTAAGGAACTGGAAGCGCTGGTTGCCGAAGAGCGGAAGGCCCTGGCTGCAGAGACTGCCCGTAAGTACGACGGCGGCATGTTTACCTGGCCGGCGCCCAGCTATACCCGTATTTCCGATGATTATGGATATCGTACCCATCCGATTCTGGGCGTGCAGCAGTTCCACAACGGCATTGATATGGCGTCTCCCAGCGGCAGCCCCATTCTGGCAGCCTATGACGGAGAAGTGGTGGCAGCAGCCTACAGCAGTACCATGGGCAATTACATCATGATCAACCATGGAGACTCGCTGTATACCATCTACATGCATGCATCCGCTCTCTATGTCTCCAAGGGAGATGTGGTCTCCAAGGGACAGAAGATCGCAGCGGTGGGCTCCACCGGACGATCCACCGGACCGCATCTTCACTTCAGCGTCCGGATAAACGGCGAATATGTAAGCCCCTGGCAGTATCTTGGACACTAACGATCGCTGAGGGTTTTAAGTAATAAAAAGGAATTAGATCAAATATGGAACAGGAATACAATTACGGACCGGCACAGCCGGTCGTTACACCGGATGAGCCGAAACGAAAGAAAGCAGGGTTTGGAGCAGGTCTTCTTTGCGGACTGCTGATCATGGCCCTGGTTTGTGGTGCAGCCTTCGGTGTGTACTATCGCATAACCTCCCAGAAACGATTCGGCGAGCTGACTCATGAGAGTGTGGCCAATGAAGCGGTGAACCGGAAGATGGAAGAGATCCAAAGCCTTCTGGATAATTACTACTACCTGAACGAGGTGACGACCGAGGATCTGGAAATCGGTATCTATAACGGCATGATCGAAGCCACCGGAGATAAGTATGCAGACTACTACACCTACGAGGAACTGCTGGATATGCTCCAGTCCACGGAGGGTGTGTATTACGGCATCGGTGCTACGGTGCAGCTGGATGCCACGGGCTATGTGCGCATTGCGGGAACCATCAAGGATTCTCCTGCAGAAGCGGCGGGTCTTCGGGAAAATGATATCATCTACCAGGCAGACGGTCAGGATCTGTACGGCTACAGCTTGGAAGAAGCGGTAGCCCTGATCCGGGGAGAAGAAGGAACTTCGGTAGAACTGGGGATCATCCGGGATGGCGAGGATTTGTCCTTTACCATTGTCCGTGCCAAGGTGGAAAATCCTACGGTTACCTATGAGATGCAGGATGACGCTATCGGCTACATCCGCATTTCCGAGTTTGACGATGTGACCGTTGGCCAGTTTCAGGAAGCCCTTTCTTCCATTCGCAGTCAGGGGGCAAAAGGCCTGATCATTGATCTGCGCAGTAATCCGGGCGGACTGCTGTCTGCGGTGGTATCCATCGCCCAGGAGATCCTGCCTAAGGGCCTCATCGTATACACGGAAAACAAAGCCGGGGAGCGGGAAGAGTACACCTGCGACGGCACCAAAGAACTGGATATTCCCCTGGTAGTGCTGGTAAACGGCAACTCTGCCAGCGCCTCCGAGATCCTTTCCGGCGCCATCAAGGATTACGGCATCGGCACGCTGGTTGGAACCACTACCTACGGAAAGGGCATTGTACAGCAGGTTATGAGCCTGTCGGATAATACAGCGGTCAAGATCACCGTAAGTGCTTACTATACGCCCAACGGCAACAACATCCACGGAACCGGCATCGCACCGGATGTGGAGATCGAGATGGATACCGACGCCTATTACGATGAGGGCGTGGATAACCAGCTGGAGAAGGGGTTGGAAGTGCTTCGGGAGAAGATGAAACAGTAAAACAACAAGGATTGAATGCATTATGAATAAAAAAGGAAGGGGCATCATTATAGGGACAACTATTGTGATTGCCCTTCTTTTATTACCTTTATATTGGATTGCTCTATACAATTACCCCTGTGCAGATGATTTTTCTTTTGCAGAGAAGCTGTATCAGGCATACCGTGCCGGAGAAGGAATCGGGGGGATGGTGCAAGCTGCCTTTCGTTCAGCGGCATTGTTCTACAGAAACTGGCAGGGACGATACGCCGATAATATCGTATACTCTCTGGGGATCGGAACCGCTATTCCGCGTTTCTACTTTCTGGGGACGTGGGCAGTGCTGACTTTGTTTGTTACTGTAAATCTATGGGTGATCACACAGACATTGCGGGAAATCTTTGAAATCCCAACGGAGAGAGCCTATCTGGCTGCTGCCTTGTTCACGCTCTTCCAGGTGTTATATTTGCCGTATCCTTCCCAGGGATTCTTCTGGTATCTGGGGGCAACTTCCTATACAGGAACGTACAGTATGCTGATCCTGGGAATCTATTCCGTTTGGAAGATCGGAAGAAAGAATGAGGGGAAACGCACCAATTTTGTGATCGCTTTCCTATGTATTGCTGTTGTGGCGGGCAGTAATTATTCGACGGCTCTGTTAGCCGGAGAAATTCTGGTTATCCTGTTGATATTGCAACTGCTTCAAAAGAAATCGGTATGGTTGCATTTGCTCTTACTGATCGAATTTAGTGGACTGTTTGCGATCAATGCATTGGATCCTGCCAATCAAACCAGGATCAACAGCGTGGAACTGATGTCGCCCTTTGCCAGTATTCTGGCCTCTTTCCAACGCTCGTCCGCCTTTGCGGTGGAATGGTTTCATTTTACGGTATTATTTCTTACTGTTGCGATATTCTGGCTGGTCTACCCTTACTTATGGAATGCGAAGGGATACCGATATCCTATTATCTACTCTGCGGCCACGTTTTGCCTTTATACTTCCATGTTGACGCCCCCCTTTTATGCCGGAGGAACCTGGGGGCCGGGAAGATTGGTCAATACGGTGTATTTTGCTTATCTGTTCGTGCTGTGCAGCAATGTGTTGTATTGGGGAGGATGGCTACTGCGGAAGACTACGCCTGTAAGGCAGAGAATGAGCATGCCGATCTTTGTCGGAGCCATTGCGGTTTTGTTTCTGATCGCACTCAAATATTACAGTTTACAGTCTACTTCTGTGACCAGCGCACTTTTATCCCTGCAAAAAGGGGAGGCTGCATCCTATAGAAAAGAAAATGAAGCACGCTGGGAATTGTATGAAGGTTCTGAAGTGATGGATGTGGTGGTGGATGATTATACAGTAAAACCCTATGTTTTATACCATGATGATATCATCGAGGATCCAACCGATTGGAGAAATGTAGCGCTGGCAAGCTTTTTCTCTAAGAAAAGTGTACGATTACGGGAATAAAGAACAACTGTTCGAAAAACGCTATACTTTTAACTTTGAATCTGCTAAACTTATCTCGTTACCGAGAGATAAGCTTAGCGGATTTTTTTATGGATCATATAGACAACGGTATAAGAAAACTGGATCAAAAATCCCTGTGGTTCCTCGCCCTTCCAATCTGGGGCATTTTCATGAGCTACTATTTCCTCCTGGGAAAGAATGTGGTTTTTGAGATCAACGACGTTCTGGATGAGTCCTTATTTAATTATGTTTTGCAGGGAAAATACCTTTTCCATCCAGTAAAGGTCTTTCCCGAGATGCTTACGGGTGTACCTGCAAGCGGGATGAGCGTTTCCAGCCCGATATTTGTACCACTGTATCATTTCTTTCCGGTGTTTACAGCATTTATGATCCAGTTTAGCATTACGGCGCTTACAGCTTTTCTTGGAATGTATGCCTGTGTTCGAAAACTGACGGGGAGCAGTTTTATGGGAGTCATCGCTGGAACGGCGCTTATGTGGCTTCCCTGGAACCCGATTTATGGATTATCCCAGATCGGAATTCCGCTTCTTTTGTATGCGTTTTTGTGTCTGCTGGAAATAAAAAGGGTATCCTTAAAGGTAGCACTTCCGTTTTGTATGATCCTGTATTATACATTCGGCGCACATCTGGTGTGGATCGGATTTGCCCCTGCTATAATACTTGGATTTCTGACGGCGGTCTTTCTTATTCGGAAACGTGCAGGCATGGCTCCTTTTTACTGGGGTGTGGGACTGTTTGGGGCATCCTATGTTCTGATCAATAAAGATCTTTTTGTGGATTTTTTCGGGGGAACGGATTTTGTATCCCATCGAACGGAGAGCATCATCGATGGGAGCGGGTTCGGTACGGCATGGGGATTGTTTTGGTACGGAGATACCTATGCCCCTTCTTTACATCATTATCTGATCCTGCCGATCGCTTTGCTCCTTGTTATATACGGATTGCGGCTTACCATATTTCGGAAACATTGTTTTGGCGATGCGCCTGCATTCTTCGAGAAGACAAAAAGGCTGTATGTACGGGCTCTTTTGCTTTTTGTGGGGAACATAGTCATTGCTCTTATTTACGGCCTCTGCGAATCCCGATGGATCATCGATTGGAGAAATGCGCAGACCGGAATCCTGAAGTTCTTCCAGTTCAAACGCATTTACTGGTTGTATTTAGCAACCTGGTATATTGACGGAGCACTTGCTCTTATGCTCCCGGCTATCTATCATTCTGGTTTCAGATGCAGAGGGGAAGACAAGAGAGAACAAAAATACGAAATAGCGGGGGGCTGGCCGCAAGTCTGTATCTGGGGAATGATTCTCATGCTGTGCCTTCCTACTGCCTGGTATATTCGGCAAAACAGTAATTGGATCCTGAATAAGAGCCAGTATAAGAATCACTGCAATGTGGGACTGGTGAGTTGGAAGGACTTTTATGCCGAGGATCTGATGAAGCAGATCAAAGACTATATTGGGAAGCCTCAGGAAACCTATCATGTAGCGTCACTGGGAATCTCTCCTGCGGTAAGCCTGGAAGCAGGTTTTTATACTATAGACGGCTATTCCAACAGCTATTTCCTGGACTACAAGCACCGGTTTCGACCGATCATTGAAAAGGAACTGGAAAAGAGCGACTACTACAGAACCTATTTTGACACATGGGGAAATCGCTGTTATATTGTTGCGGCAGAAGGCCCTGGTAATCTGGGCAGGAAAAATCCGGAATTTGTGTACCGAAATTTGGAGTTAAACACCTCTGCAATGAAGAAACTGGGGTGTGATTATCTGCTTTCGGCTGCGGAGATAGAAGGGGCGGAACAAAGGGGATTTGTTCTGCAGTCTGTTTTTGAACAAGAGGACAGTTTTTACCGCATTTGGCTTTATAGTTTGAAAGAGTAAAGAATGGATCATTTTATTTTACATTCCGAATACAAACCTACAGGAGACCAGCCCCGGGCGATCAAGGAACTGGTAGATGGCTTTAAAGCAGGAAATCAGTTTGAGACCTTGCTGGGCGTAACCGGTTCCGGTAAGACCTTTACCATGGCTAACGTGATCGCTGCCCTGAATAAGCCGACCCTGGTCATCGCCCATAACAAGACCCTGGCGGGGCAGCTCTATGGGGAATTTAAGGAGTTCTTTCCGGAGAATGCGGTGGAGTACTTTGTATCCTACTACGATTATTATCAGCCGGAAGCCTATGTGCCCCAGAGCGATACCTACATCGCCAAGGATTCGGCCATCAACGATGAGATCGAAAAGCTGCGTCTGTCTGCCACAGCATCCCTTGCAGAGCGGAGAGACGTGGTGGTGATCGCCAGTGTATCCTGTATTTACGGATTGGGTAGCCCGGATGAATACACGGGCATGATCCTCTCCCTCAGGCCCGGCATGACCCGAGACCGGGACGATGTGATCCGGGATCTCATCGCCATGCAGTATAACCGAAATGAGATCGATGTACAGCGCAGTACCTTCCGGGTACACGGTGATACGTTGGAGATCTTCCCAGCACAGGGCGGCAACTATCTGATCCGCATCGAATTCTTCGGAGATGAGATCGACCGCATCTGTGAAGTGGATCCTCTCTCCGGACAGGTACATGCCACGTTGGAACATGTGGCGATCTTCCCTGCTTCTCACTATGTGGTTTCTCAG
>JAILDL010000202.1 GCA_024689465.1 Lachnospiraceae bacterium | reverse complement strand
CCTACATCTTGATCCAGTTGCCCTTAAAAAGCCGATGTGTGCAGATCACCGATTTGACTGCCCAGTCGGCTTTTAGTGCGCAATAGACAATAAACGGCGTACATTTCCATACGATGCCGGTGTAGTAGCCTAAGGGGATGGACAGGCACCACAAAAACAGAATGTCTGCGATCATGAGATATCTCGTATCTCCGCCGCCCCTTAGAACGCCCTTGGTCAGCATAGACTGCACGGTCTGGAAGACCACCATGATGGCCACCGCCCACATCATCTCAAAGGCAATGGCTTTGGTTTCCGCCGTGATGTTAAAGGCCAGGATCACCAGAGGGGATACCGCCAGGATGATCAGCGCTGCCACAATCCCCACCAGGATGCTGAGGATCCAGAAGGTGATGCCCTGGAGCCTTGCTTTTTCGCGCTCTCCGCTTCCGATGGTGTTGCCGGTCATGACGGCGCCGGCGCTGGATACGCCCTGGTTAAACACCGTGGAAAGCCGTACCACCTGGGCGATGATGGCGTTGGCTGCCACAAAGGACGCACCGATGTGTCCCATGACCACCGCTGCCATACTGTTTCCCAGACCCAGCAGGGTATCCGAGATCAGAACCGGAATGCAGAAGCGGATGTAACGCCCCACCTGATCGGAGCAGTGCACAAAAAAGTCCGACAAACGGTAGCGGATCTTCTGATCCTTCTTTAGCAGATACCAGATAAAACAGCCCATCTCGATGAGACGGGAGATCAGGGTTCCCAGAGCAGCGCCTTTTATTTCCATACGGGGTGCTCCCAGGTGCCCGAAGATAAACACCCAGTTAAAGAAAATATTGGTAAAGAGGGCCAGGATCGACATATATAAGGGGAATTTCGTCTCCCGCACCGAGCGCAGGACCGCCGTTGTGGTCAGCGTTATGCCCATGGGCACAAAGGTAAAGGCACTGATCTGGAAATACCGAATGCCGCTTTCGATGATCGGGGTTTCGTTGGAAAAGATCCCCATGATGGCACCCGGAACGATCAGGGCCAGAATGGTAAAAATGAGGGAAATACTCAGGCATACCCGGAGCATGATGGTCATGATCTTTTTCAGCAGAAGCAGTTCTCTGCTGCCCCAGTATTTCGCCGTGAGAACGGCGGCTCCGTAGCCCATGCCCATGCACATGATCATGAAGATGTTGATAAACTCGTTAGCAAGGGATGATCCTGCCAGCTGCACCTCTCCCATACGCCCCAACATGATGGTATCTGCCATGTTAACGCCCATGGTCAGCATGCCCTGGAGTACGATGGGCAGACCGATGCGCAGTATATTTTTATAAAATTCCTTATCGCGTATCAAATATCCAGTCATTGGGGCTGATTCTCCCGGACTGCTTCCTGACATACATCGACCCAAGCCGTGAAACCGGAGAACTTTTCCAGCTGCGGGATCGTCAGCTCAATGGCGCTATTTCCGCTTCCCGCGGCAGGAAATACGGTGCCATGCTTTTTCAGGGACACATCCAGATAAACCTCCACGCCCTCGTTTACCGCAAAGGGGCACACACCGCCGACTGCATGGCCGACGTAACCCTCCACTTCCTCAAAGGGGATCATTTTGGCTTTCTTTTGAAACTGTGCCTTATATTTCTTATTATCTACACGGGACAATCCGGAAGCGATGATCAGGATTGGTTTCTCATCGATCAGATAGGAAAGGGATTTGGCGATCCGATCCGGCTCCGTATGAAGGGCCTGAGCTGCCAGATCCACTGTCGCACTGGATTCCTCCAGTTCGATGACTTTTCCTTCCAGTTCGGTCCCCTCAAAATATGCCTTCACTTTTTCCAGTGCCATAGAATTGTCCTTCTTTCCAAAAAATAGCTTTACTTATCAAGTCTAGCGGATTTTGCGCGCTGCCGCAAGCAGTTCGCGACAAGCGACCGATGCGCCTCCCGCCCCCATCTGCCATCTTTTTTCCCAAAAAGAAGAAGAGGACTCGCGGTCCTCTTCTTCTTCGTAACTATATGCGATATCGTGCAGATCTGCGTGGTATAGTTCCATCAGAGCAAACATGGTGTCTGCCTGGGGATAACTCTTCCCGCTTTCGTACTTGTAGACGGCCTGTACCGATCCCAGGCAAAGGTACTCGCGAACCTCTTCTACGGTGAGGTTCATGCGTTCCCGGAGCCTTCGGAGGTTTCGTCCGACGGTCTGCATGTCATATTCAGGTCTCATTCTCAATGCTTACTCCTTCTGTACTCGATACGCGAGTACGCGGTGCAGGGTTTTTACAAACATTGATGCGACGACTCCTTTCCGATCGTGCA
>JAILDL010000190.1 GCA_024689465.1 Lachnospiraceae bacterium | reverse complement strand
CATCTTCCGAAGAGACCGGTGCTTCCATGCAGGAACTTTCCGCTACCGTTACCACACTGGCTGATTCCGCTACCGACTTACGAGGCGTAGCAGAGAAGCTGAACCAGGAGATGGCATTCTTCAAGTAAGAATAAGTTCATAGCAGATCACGACGCAGTAGTTGCTGATGCAGCTACTGCGTTTTTTGTTTTATTTTTTCCATTCTGAAATTTTTTTCGTTTTGCGTTTCGTCATTTTTTAAAATCCGGATTTTCAGCCGGGAGACTGGGATTACAAAATGTGATATGACAGTAATTGGCAAATGTAATATCATTATGGGTGAAATTTTGTGGATTTTGCCATTGGAAGAGATATTGAAAACCTTAGATCGTGTGATAAAATATTCAATGTGGTATGAAGCGTACCACATTGGGTAAAAAACGATGCGAGATAAAGAAAAAGACGCTGCAATGATGGCGGAAAAACGGAAAAATATGTTGGATACAGCCTATCATTTATTCTCCGAGACAGGCATCGCAGCTGTGTCCATGGCAGATATCGCCAGGGCTACAGGCTACGGGAATACCACGTTACACCGGTATTTCAGCAATAAAGCTGCACTGGTTGTAGCGGTAGCTACCTGGAAATGGGAAGAATACACCTGGGAGAGACTCTCTGCACGGGGAGATGATTCGTGGGAGAAGCGTCCTGCAGCAGAGCAGTATGCATATTTCCTGGATGCCTTTATCGATCTGTATCTGAACCACAGAGACATGCTTCGGTTCAATCAGTTCTTTAACATCTATATCACTTCGGCCCAGGCTAAGGGAGAGATCACCGGAGAAACCCTGTCACCTTATGAGGACATGATCCATGCCCTGAATGCCAGATTTGCCCGCATGTATAAGAAAGCACTTACAGACGGTACCCTTCGGGTGGAGGAAGGTAAAGAGAAGATCTTTTCCTCCAGTCTGCACCTTATGCTGGCAGCGGTAACACGATATGCGGTAGGACTGGTTTACCGGCCGGAAGACGGCACTACGCCGGAAGAGGAACTTAACATCTTAAAAGAGATGATGATCAACCGATATACGGTGAAAAAACAATAGGAAAGGACGAGACAATGGAGTTTACGCGGGGTCAGTTAAAACGCAAAAAAGAAGTAAGTGATTTTCTTCAGGTAGAAAAACAGGTGGAATTGTCGGAACAGGCAGTGGCAGCTTCCGAACAGTCCATAGGCGACATCGCTCTGGGAGAGCGGTTCCGTGAAGACAGTGCCCAGCTGGGTAAGAAGAAGGTCTGGAAGCCCGGAGAAGAAGAAAAACAAAGAAATCAGAAGATCGATGCGTCCATGAAGCTCACATCCAGAGCGACGGCTTATACCAAAGATCTTTACGATGTCATGGAGGCACGGAAAGAACAGCGGAAGATCACCCAGTTATATCCTTCGGTAGAGGAGAATCTGGCCCTTCTCAATTCCGTCCGCTTCAGCAGAAAGATGCTTACATCATCTAATATCCGGTCACATTTTTCGGAATATATGACCATGGTGGAGGCGTACCAGTATCTGCAGCGTCAGGTGGAAAGAGAAAAGAAGCATCATGCCCAGGATCATGACGACCTGACGGATCAGCTTAAGAAGGCCGTTGCGGCGGAGATGACCCTGGAGGATCCGCAGGAGCGTCAGAAACAGAAAGAGGAGATCGCCCGTCTGGATGAAGCACTGAAGGAAATGGAATCCTGGAAATCCACCCTCAGCGAGCGGCTCAGCCCCTTGAGCGGTCATATGAACATCCTTACGGAGCGTATGACGGCGTTCCTTTCCCAGAATCGTCTCCACATGGACGGCTCGGTCATGGCAGAAGACGAAGAAGCCGCCGAGTTTGAATATACGGAAGAAAAAGCAAGGGTCTTTGACACAGACGTTCAGACCGTAGAAAAGGGAAATACGTATTTTGATCCGGAAACGGTAAAAGCAGCTGCGCAGAAAGTGGATATGCAGAAAGTCACAACGGATCTGTACAGCGAAGATACAGTATCCGAAAAGCAATACGAACCGGAGGTTCTCCTGTTCTTTAAAGACTGGGACTGTGTTCAGCGAATGGAAAATATCGGCCAGTTGCGTGTTTATGTAAATCTTTTGAAGGAACGTGCCCGGTCGATTCCCAAGGATATAAAAGAGGCGAAAGAATGGTTTGAATTCTGGAAAGACAACCCGCGTATGCACGAATCGATGAAGGAACAGATCGCAAAAATGGATGAAGAACTGGCGGAGGTCCGCCGGGGAATCATTGAAGCGCTGGCTTGTCTGAGAGTAGCGGAATCCGAAGCAGCCTATATGCTGGCAACTTCCGAAAAAGATCTTGCCAAATACAAAGCGAAGGCAGAAGAAGCCTATGCAGATTACAGACGGATCCTTTCCAGAAACGCTAAAATGCGTATGCCTCTTACGGCCATTCCTTCCGTACAGACCAAGCAGACCCTTACAAGAGAACAGGCTATCCATACCGAATCCGATCAGAGAAATTACGCTTTTAAGAGAGACCTGATGGAAGCGGCTTCCCAGATCCGGGATCCCAAGTTTGCAGAGTTTAAGCAAAGTGTGATGGATTATGCGTCCGTTACCCATTACTCCGTAACGCCAGAGGAAGAGACCAGACGCTTAAAGGACATTTTGAAAGAGCGGAAGAACTGGGGAGACAGCGTATCGGAAGCGGTACATACCATCGACCGAATATTGGAGAAATTAAATCCCACGCCGGAGGATATCCCTTCCTGGGACCTTATCCCTGCAGAACTGAAGGTAGATGCGCTTCAGGATATGCCGAAAGGAAAGACGGTTGCGGATCTTACGGATGAGGAACTTAAGAAAATCGACCGGATCCCGAAAGAAACAACTGCCGGAAAACAGAAAGGCAGCTACCGCAATGCGGCACTGACCAGTTCGCTGACCCGTACCTGGGAAAGGATCCCTGCAGACGAGCCTTTGTTTGCCCATGAACCGACCGTCAATGACCTTCGGCAGGGCAAGGTATCCAACTGCTATATGCTGGCGGCTACCACAGGACTGATCAACTATGATCCGCAGCTGATCAAAGATTGTATCCGGGATAACGGAGACGGATCCGTTACGGTCCGCCTGTATAAGCCTTCCCGATATGAGGAATTATCCCGTGTTCCGGTATTTGTGCGAGTGCCCAAGCGAGTGCCCAAGCTGGTCACCGGAGGTGAGATCCTTTCATCCGGCGCCCTGTGGATGCAGCTGATCGAAAGAGCCTGCGCCCAGGTGGGAATGTTCCGGGAGAACAGAAGCGGTTATCAGTCTCTTTGGTACGGCAAGGGAGATGAGTGGCTGGAGATCCTCACCGGTGCTCCCCGGAAGACCATATACGACAAGGGAGAGTACCAGGCAGAAGACTGTCAGAGCGATGATACATTGTTTGAACAGATCTCCAGCGCACAGGAAAGCCATAAGATCTTCCATGCAGGAACCAATGATGATGCAGCGGACGGCATGAACAGCGGACATGCATACACGGTTCTGGGGACCAGGATCATTGACGGAAAACGCTATGTGACCCTGCGAAATCCCTACGCCAATATGTCCCGGGTGGAAAATGCAGACGGAACCGTAACAAAGAGCACAAGTTTTACGTCTTCCGAAGCAGATCAGACAGCAGGACAGTTTAATATCCCCTTTGAAGAATTCATGGGAACCATGAAGAGCATTACGGTTACCGATATGGAGGAAGCCTTCAAGGCAGAGCAGAAGCTGGTGACGCATGAGGTTGTGACCAAAAATTCAGTGACGACAAGAAAGTTCCATGATAGGTGGAAGCTTTCGCTAGAGGAGATCGCGCATATCGTAACGACATCGAGAGATACGGTGGACGCCCTGGCAGATGAAATGGACGATGATCCTTTCGCGGAAGAAGAGATTGAGACGCAGAAAAGCAAAACGGCTACCGGAGCAGATAAGATAGATGAGGCTGAAGGGGAGGGACTTGACGAATGAGAACAGAAGTCCTGAATAAAAACAATCTGGAACTATATAGAGAATTGATCCCCGGAGCATTGGATTCGGTGGTGTTTACGCAAGGGATTCATACGGTAGGCGCATTGTTCGCGGAAACCGAGGCCGGTCTGGCAATCTGGAGAGATAAAGAAGGACAGCCTTACGGAGAACTGATGAGTCTTTTCGTCCTTCCGGAAGCAAGACGTATGGGAATCGGCGAATACCTGCTGGAGCATGTAGTGGAAGACATGAAAAAAGCGGGGAAAGAAGGGATTTGTGCCAAGTACCTGGAAACCGGTGACCGAAGCCTGTTAACGCCGTTCCTGTCCGAGATGGGAATTGAAACGGAACGCATGGAGACACCGGTGGGAAGAGTGACGGTGGGAGAAGCCTTAAAAGCCGTGGATAAAGTTGCCGGGAAACTGGAAGAGTGCGGAAGCCCCGTCAGTGAACTTGCCGGCAGAAATAAGGCAGCAACCCTTCGCTGGATCGAGGATCTTTGCGGAGAAGATGCCAGACAGTATATGACCGGTAAACCGGAAAGCTTCGTAATCCTGGAGGACGGAGAGGTGAAAAGCGCCCTCCTGTTCCGTAAGGAAGATGAAACCACCATCAGTCTGGATTATGCGTTTTCTTCCGATCCAAAATCTTTGCTGGGCCTTTTGAAGCTGGCAGAAAGAACCTTTGCGACCGAAATGGAAATGGGTATCAACATCGAAATGCTCCTGGCGACACAGGCCGGCAAGGGATTGTATGAAAAACTGATGGGAGAGCCCTCATTAAACTGCACAGTTGTGGAATGCCAGGGAAACTTTTCAAACTTATAGAATATTCCGGACAATTAAGTATACATAATTGTAATTTTGCCTCAAAAATAATAAAATATTAGGTGAGTTTTTTTACTTTTTTAAGCTAATTTAACAGTTAAGGAGCATGCGATGAACAATCAGTTGTATCCATTTGAGAGAAACCGGTATTATCCCGGGAAAATGCTTACCACGGCAGACTTTCAGGCAGAGCAGGATTATTACATCAATAAGAGCCGGTTCATGAACAGCCTTATGTACGGAGCCGGAATTGTATGCGGACTGAGCGTCGTAAGTCTGGATGATCTGTCAATTCTGGTAGAAAGCGGTGTTGCCATTGACGGCACCGGGCGAGAGATCGTTGTGGATTCATCGGTGGTACGTAAGCTTTCGGCCATTGAAGGTTTTTCGGAACTGAAAGGAAATACAGCCACACTTTGTGTTCGCTTTAAGGAAGAGCCGGTACATACGGTTTATTCCGTAGGGCATAAGGATTCCGATAAGGATTATGAATACAATCGCATCAGTGAAGGATACGAGTTTTTCCTTACGGAGAAGAAGGGAAGAGTCAGGGACTATGAGATCCAGACAGAGTTCCTGTTAAAAGAGACCCTGTTTAAGAGTGAGAACTATGTGGTGGAGATCATGATCCCTGCCATTGTCAGCAAGGGCAGAAACGTGCGCATTGTTCTTTCGGCAAAGAAGCTTTCTTCCGAGCCGGTGCGTTTCTCCGGAAAAGGCATCCTGGAAATTCCGGTATTTGCTACACCGGATGGAGCCCATGAACTGGAAGTGGGTATGGATGATCTGACCCTGGAGAAAGGGGAAGTCTGCAGAAAAGACTATTGGGTAAAGGTACAGGATGTACCGGCAGATGAGACCAATATCATCTTGAAGAGCGGTTCCATGAGCGCTTTTGAAAATGATTCGGCTGTTCCCGCCATCCAGAGCTTTTCTCAGAAGATCCGACTGACCAAGGATTCTCCTCTGGAGCTGGTAAACGATGAGATCGGTCGCATGAACCTTGAGATGCGTGGTATGGGCGGCGAGAAGAATATGATCCGTCTGGCCGACATCCGCATTACCAGAACCGATAACAGTTATCTCATTGATGGCATCTCCGAAAGCAGCAGCCGCAAGCACATTGCAGCTCCCGCACAGGAACTTATGAGAAGCCATTATATCGAATACTTTGAAAAGAGTGTGGAGCTTTCCGGAGGCCTGAGCGAAGTGGTGACCGGATCTTCCGAAAACCAGCCGGCATCCAAGTCCGGCACCGGCCCCGAGATGGCCACCGGTATCCTGGAGATCCCGCTGGGAAGAGGCGTTCGCCCCGGCGATATCCGCTATTCCGGAGAGATCGCTCACGGCCTGGGCAAGGGTAATGTATACGTAGAGATCGGTTATGAGCATATCTCCGATGATAAGAGCCTGGGAGGCAATGCCAAGAGTACCATTTACGGAGATCCTTCTCTGTTTGATACCAAGGGAAGAGAACTGTCCAATGTGGAGACTGCGGTGCGGGTATTAAATGACAAGGGCACCTTCGTGGTAGCTGCCAAGCCCCTTGGCGCAGTAGACCGACTGGTTCTTACCTACCGCTGGGTAGCCATCAAGTTCCCGGCAGGCAATGAGCTGGAACTCATTGAAGATTATTACGACAAGAGTATTTCCGCAGAGACACCTACGGTAACCATGGGAACCAAGGAAAGTCACTTCTTCGGTGTTAAGTTCAACAATATGGATGCCTGCAGCATCACCTATGAACTGACCGCACCCGGAAGCGGCGAGATCAGTGCAGACGGTATCTATACCGCTCCCAACAAGGAAGGCGTATACGAGATCCACATTTACTGCACCGATATGCCGGTGATCTGCACCTATGCTTATGCCATCGTTAAATTCAGAAATGCAGGCGACAACGGTTCCGCGGGATCCGGAGACGCCATGGTTCTTGATAAGGAGAGCAGGATGAGATGATCTACGAATCTTCAAAGCTAAAGCTTGAGGACGTGGGGATTGTACGACTGTCACCTAAGGGGGACTGCCTGATCTGCAAAGACCTGAAGGTGGACGGATCCGTAATGTATACGGTGTTCCGGGTCGCCGATCATGAGGTGGTTAAAACCGTTTTATCGCTCTTTGAAGATCAGCAGGGCACGGAAAGTGTTCTGGTAGACAGTTTTACGGTGGATAACTACTACATATTCGTATTTCCCTATCGTAAGGAACGACCCATCGGAGATTTTTACATGGGCGACGCAATGCCGCTGGAGCGGTGCGAGGACATCTGCATCAACGTGATCCTGGCCTGCATGACATCGGGGCTGCCCAACGCTTTTCTTTATCTCATACTGGAGCAGGGGCTTCTGAATCTCAACAAGGATGATTCGGTATACCTCAGCTACGGGATCCGTCTTCAGGATCTGGATCCGGGGATCAAGGAAAAGGACTGTGTAGTAGCCTGTGCGGGAATACTGCTGAAGCTTCTGGAAAGCAAGGCGTCCCTGAAAGCAGACAGTTACCTGCTGCTGCAGAAGAAGATCGCCAGTCGCAGCTATTCCAAATTCACAGAGCTCTATCGGGATGTAAGGATCTCTGCAACGCCCAAAGGACGCAAAGGGATCCTGAGCCGGATCAAGACCTGGTTTACGGTAAACAAGGACCGGCTGTTCGGCGTTTTGTTCTGGTTTTGCCTGATCCTGGTGGTCATTGCGGCTTTTATGTTCCTGACCAACGCGTTCCTGGGAGACGTCCCATGGCTACGGTTTTTCATCAACAACTTTAAGCGGATAGGGACGGAGTCCTTACTGCAATAATTCGATTATCCGAGGTTTTCAATGAAACGTTCATCCGTGATCATTTGCTTGATCTTCATACTTCTATCGGTATGTCTGTTCCCTCTGGTGGCTTTTAAGGTGATAGATAAGCCTTCTTACAATGCCTTCGGCAAGGGAGTA